>JAAZBY010000035.1 GCA_012513595.1 Chloroflexota bacterium | reverse complement strand
AGTTCCCCGACCTGGAGACGCGCATGGCCATCCTGGCGGCCAAGGCCGAGGCGTTGCGCGTCACCCTGCCGCAGGAGGTCATCGAGTTCGTCGCCCAGGAGGTGCAGAGCAACATCCGTGAGCTGGAGGGCGCCCTGACCCGTGTGCTGGCCCTGGCGCGCACCATGGGCTACTCGTTCACGGTGCAGACGGCCCAGCGGGCCCTGGGCGGCCTGCAGCGCCCTGCCGCCAACGTCACCGTGGAGCACATCCTGGCCCAGGTGGGCGCTTACTACTCCATCGACGTGGAGGAACTGGTCGGCAAACGTCGCACCCGCGATGTGGCCATCGCCAGGCAGGTGGCCATGTACCTGACGCGCGACCTGACCGAGATGTCGCTCCCGCAGATCGGCGAGGCCATCGGGGGCCGCGACCACACCACCGTGATGCACGGCGTCAACAAGGTCACCGCCTTGTTTGAAAAAGACGACAATATGCGGCGCCAGGTACTGGAGATCAAGAACCAGCTATACTCGAGCGCGCAACGCGCGCCAGCGCTGGAGAATGCCAGCCATGCGTAGCGCAGAGCGGATCGACGCGCAGCCTCCCCGTGGGGCTGCGCTTTTCGTTATCCCGGCCTGGCCCCGCGGGGCAAGCGCCCCCCGCCTGGGCGGGCGGTAGGAGGATAGCAGCAGACCATGGAGAACCAGCCGACCCCCGGTACCGAGCAGGTGGACGTCCTTCTTGATGGCGGCACCATAGTGACCATGGACGCGGCCCGCCGCGTCATCGATCCGGGCGCGGTGGCCGTCCGCGGCAACGCCATCGTGGCCGTGGGCCCCTCGGCCGAGGTCCTCTCGCGCTACTCGGCCGCCTACGTGGTGGATTGCCGCGGCCACGTGGTGATGCCCGGGTTGATCAACACCCACGGCCACCTGCCCATGAGCCTCCTGCGGGGCCTGGCCGATGATCTGCGCCTCGACGTCTGGCTGCACGGCTGCATCCTCCCCGTGGAGCGCGAGTTCGTGAACCCCGAGTTCTGCTTCCTCGGCGCCACGCTGGCCTGCGCCGAGATGCTGTGCGGCGGCACGACCTGCTTTGCCGATATGTACTACTTTGAGGAGGAGATCGCCTGGGCAGCCGCCGAGGCGGGCATGCGCGGCGTGTGCGGGGAAACGTTCATGAAACTCCCCACGCCGGACGCGGCCGACTATGAGGAGGGGCTGCGCCACGTGGCCGACTTTATGGGGCGCTGGCGGGGGCACGAGCTCATACTGGCCGCCCCTGCCCCCCATTCGGCCTATATGTGCACCCCCGAGATCCTGCGGCAGACGGCCGCCCTGGCCCGCGAGTATGACGCCCCCCAGCTCATCCACCTCTCGGAGACGATCGAGGAGGTGGAGAGCTGGCTGGACCTGACCAACATGCGCCCGGTGCGCTGGCTCGAGGATGCCGGCGTGTTCGACTCCAAGGTGACGGCGGCCCACTGCGTCCACGTCACCTCTGAGGAGATGCACCTCCTGGCCAAGTGGAACGTGGGCGTGGCCCACTGCCCCACCAGCAACCTCAAGCTGGCCAGCGGCATCGCGCCGGTGGCCGAGATGCTCGCCACCGGCGTGGCCGTGGGCGTGGGCACCGACGGCTGCGCCTCCAACAACAACCTGGACATGTTCGAGGAGCTGCGCCTGGCGGGCCTGCTGCCCAAGGGGATCTCACGCAACCCGGTGGTGGTGCCCGCCGCCGAGGCGTTGGCCATGGCCACGATCTATGGCGCCCGCGCGCTGCACCTTGACCACCTCATCGGCTCGCTCGAGCCGGGCAAGCGCGCCGACATCACCGTGGTGGATATGGAGCGCCTCCACAACCTGCCCCACTATGACACCACCGGCCAGAACGTCTACTCTCGCCTGGTGTACGCCGCGCAGGCGGCCGACGTCCGGCATGTCTTTGTCAACGGCAAGCATGTGATGGACGATGGCGACCTGCTGGTGATCAACGAGCGCGACGTCATCGAGCAGACGCGGCGCCTCTCCCAGCGCATCAACCGGTTCTTCCTGGCCCACGAAAAGAGCGTGCTCGACAAGCTCGTCTCCATCGGCGGCCTGCAGCAGCAGGAGACCTTTGAGGTGCAGGGCAAGGGGCGCGTCCACGACCTGAGCGTCTTTGAGCAGGCGTTGGCCAACCCAGCCTTGCGCGTCACGCGGCACACCTCGCGAGACCAGTACGACACCT
>JAAZBY010000349.1 GCA_012513595.1 Chloroflexota bacterium | reverse complement strand
GGCGCACCACCATCTGTCGTGGCGCCACTAGTGGCACCCCATTGCTACCGTTACCGTGAACGGTAACACTGTCCCGAATCTAGCATGGAAATCCGGCACTGTCAAGGGCTATAGCGTGCTGCCTAGCGAGGAGCCCGGCACTTGCCGTCTTTGCCGTCCAGAACGGCATCAAGCAGTCGGCTGAACTTCAGATGGTTCGGGACCTGGCCATCACGCGGCGCGTGTGGGCCTCTGCGTTCCGCTGCGCCCAGCATTCGACGCCTGAACCGCGCCAATCAGTTGACGCGCCGCCCAATGTGTGCTATCCTGCGGGAAATCCATACGAGACGTTGAGCAGGATTAGTAGCCGTCCGAGCGGGGGCCAGAGAGCCGGGGTAAGGTGTGAGCCCGGTACCAGCGCAGATGGTGAATGGCCCTGTGAGTCGCATGGTAGAACGCGCCGCCGCCAGTAGACCATGCCGGAGTCGCCACCGTTATCAGGGCAGAGGGTATCGGATCGGGCTCGTAGGCGGAGCCATCCCGTACCTGCAATGAGTGAGGCTGGCCTTGCGGACAACTCTGCCATCACGGCAGAGTTTTTTGTTCCCTGGCCGGGCTAAGTGGGGTGGCACCACGGACGCAAACGGCGTTCGTCCCTTCGGGGCGAGCGCCGTTTGCTGTTCCCTCGCCCAGGTTGGTATCACGGCTACGTCTTGTCGCCGCGGATCGCCAGGCCGGCGACCGCGCCGCCGCAGAGGGAGCCCCTCGCAGAAAGGTGACCACCATGCAAACCAGGTTCGAACTCGCCCAGTCCGACATGCCCACTCGTTGGTACAACGTCCAGGCGGACCTCACCAAGCCGGTGCCGCCGCCGCTCCACCCGGCCACGCTGATGCCCGCCGGCCCTGACGACATGGCGCCCATCTTTCCCATGGAGCTGATCGCCCAGGAGATGAGCACCGAGCGCTACATCGATATCCCCGCCGAGGTGCAGGAGATCCTGCGTCTGTGGAGGCCGACGCCGCTCATGCGCGCCGTGCGCCTGGAGAAGGCCCTGGGTACCCCGGCCAAGATCTACTACAAGTACGAAGGCACCAGCCCCACCGGCAGCCACAAGCCCAACACGGCCGTCGCCCAGGCCTACTATAACAAGATCGCCGGCGTGAAAAAGCTCACCACTGAGACGGGCGCGGGGCAGTGGGGCTCCGCCCTGGCCTTGGCCTGCAACTTTTTCGACCTCGAGTGCAAGGTGTACATGGTCAAGGTCTCCTACGAGATGAAGCCCGGCCGCCGCTCAGTAATGCGGCTCTTTGGCGCCACGGTGACGCCCAGCCCCTCGATGGAGACCGAGGCCGGCCGTGCCATCCTCGCTGACGACCCCGACTCGCCCGGCTCCTTGGGGATCGCCATCAGCGAGGCCGTCGAGGTCGCCGGCCAGAACGCGGATACCAAGTACGCGCTCGGCAGCGTCCTGAACCACGTGCTGATGCACCAAACCATCATCGGCCAGGAGGTCATCAAGCAGCTGGACCTGGCCGGCGTCGACGAGCCGGACGTCGTCATCGGCTGCGTCGGGGGCGGCTCCAACTTTGCCGGGATCGCCCTGCCCTACCTGCAGCGCAACCTCGCCGACGGCAGCAAGACGCGCCTCCTGGCCGTCGAGCCGGAGGCCTGCCCGAGCCTGACCAAGGGCCTCTACGCCTACGACTATGGCGACACGGCCAAGATGGCCCCCGTGATCAAGATGCGCACCCTCGGGCACGACTTTGTGCCCGCCTCGATCCACGCCGGCGGGCTGCGCTACCACGGCATGGCGCCGATCCTGTCACTCTTGCACTCCGAGGGCTTGATCGAGGCGGTGGCCGTGCCGCAGATCGAGACCTTCCAGGCGGCGCAGCTGTTCCTGCAGACCGAGGGGATCCTGCCGGCGCCCGAATCGGCCCACGCCATCCGCGCCGCGGTCGACGAGGCCCTTGACGCCAAGGAAAAGGAGGAGGAGCGCGTCATCGTGTTCTCCCTGAGCGGCCACGGCTACCTGGACCTGACCTCGTACGACTCTTTCCTGGCGGGCAAGCTGGAGAACTATGCCTACCCGGAGGAGAAGGTTCGCGCGGCGTTGGGCCGCCTGCCAAGCCGCAGGCCTAGAGTGTAGCCGCAGGGGCGCGGACCGCGGTCCGCGCCCCTGCGGGCGAGCGATCGAAGGAGCGCAGTATGACATATCGGGTGCTCGTCACCGATGCGTTGGCCCCCGCCGGCCTGGCCCGCCTGGAGGCATCCTGCCAGGTGGACGTGCGCCTGGGCCTCTCGGAAGAAGAACTGTGCGCCGCTATCGGCGCCTACGAGGCCCTGGTGGTGCGCAGCGGCACGACGGTATCGGCCGACGTCCTGGCCCGCGGGCGGCGCCTGCGCGTGGTGGGCAGGGCCGGCACCGGCGTCGATAACGTCGACGTCGACGCCGCCACGCGCTGCGGCGTCCTGGTCGTCAACGCGCCCACCTCCAACACCATCGCCGTGGCCGAGCACACCCTGGCCCTGATGCTCTGCCTGGCGCGCAACGTCGTGCAGGCCAACGCCAGCGTTCACGCCGGGCAGTGGCAACGGGGGCGCTTCCTCGGCTCAGAACTGCGTGACAAGACCCTGGGCCTGGTCGGGCTGGGGCGCGTTGGCACGGCGGTGGCCGCCCGCGCGCGGGCCTTTGAGATGCGCCTGCTGGCTTACGACCCGCTGGTCTCATCCGAGCGCGCCGCCCAGCTGGACGTGCGCCTGGCCGAGCTCGACGAACTGCTGGCCACGGCCGACTATGTCAGCCTGCATGCCCCGGCCACCGAGCGGACGCGCGGCATGATCGGCGCGCGCGAGCTGGCCCTCATGAAGCCCGGGGCCTGCCTGATCAACTGCGCCCGCGGCGAACTGGTCGACGAGGACGCCCTGGCCGCCGCCCTGGCCGCCCGGCGCATCGCCGGGGCCGCGCTGGACGTCTACCCTCACGAGCCCTCCGTCTCACAGGCGCTGCGCGGGATGGAGGGCGTCCTCCTCACGCCGCACTTGGGCGCCTCGACCCTGGAGGCGCAGGATTCCGCCGCCGTCGAGGTGGCCCGCCAGGTGGTCGACGTCCTCGAGGGGCGCGCGCCACGCTACCCGGTGAACCTCTCTCCCCTCAGCGACGAAGAGCGCGCCACCCTGGGGCCCTACCTTGACTTGGCCGGCCGGCTGGGGAGCTTTTGCGGGCAGTACGCGCACGACAACATCTCGGCGCTCGAGATCGTCTACGGCGGTGAGGCGGCGCTACTGAACTC
>JAAZBY010000348.1 GCA_012513595.1 Chloroflexota bacterium | reverse complement strand
TCGGGCGCCAGGCCGCCCTGCAGCGCCGCCTCGGCGGCCAGGCCGGCCAGGTCGCCGATGGTCACCAGTAGGTCGGCGACCCCGGCGATGCCGCGCGCGGCGGCGCCGTGGGCCTCCTCGGTCAATGGCCCCAGCTCGGCCATGTCCCCGAGGACGACCACGCGGCGCCGCGCCTCCAGGGCGGCCAGCGTCCCAAGCGCGGCGACCAACGACTCGGGGCTGGCGTTGTACGAGTCATCGAGGAGCTCGGCGCCGCCCGCGCCGGCCAGCAGGCGCGTGCGCCCCGGGAGGGGGGCCACCTGGCGCAGGCCGGCCGAGATCTCTTCCCAAGACAGGCCAAAGGCCAGCCCCACGGCGCTGGCCGCCAGGACGGTGCCGGCATGCTGCGCACCGATGAGCGGGATCTCGAGGCGGTGCCGGGCGCCGGCGTGCTCCACCGTCACCGCGGTGCCCTGGCGCGTCACAGTGACCTCGCTGGCGCGCAGGGCCCCTGCGGGGAGGTCGCCGCCGGGGGGGAGGTCGCCCTCCGCCCGGGCCGACCAGGCCACCACGCGGGCCTGGGTCTCACCGGCCATGGCGCGCACGCGCGGATCGTCCCAGTTGAGGACCGCGACCCCGCCCGGCGGGAGCGCCCGCACCAGGGCGGCCTTTTCCTGGGCGGTGGACTCCACCGTGCCAAAGACCTGCAGGTGGCTGGCGCCCACCGCCGTCACCACGCCGACGCGCGGGCGGGCGGCCTCGGCGAGGTCGCCGACCTCGCCAAGAGCGTCCGAGGCGATCTCCAGGACGGCCACGGTCTGGTCATCCTCGAGGCGGCCGAGCGAGATGGGCAGCCCCAGGCGCCCGTTATAGTTGCCGGGGCTGCGAAAGACGCGCAGCCTCTGCCCCAGGACGGCGGCGATGGCCTCCTTGGTCGAGGTCTTGCCCACCGACCCGGTGACGGCGACGACGTCGATGTGCCGCGCCCGGAGGATGTACCGGGCATAGTCGAGCAACGCCTGCTGGGTGTTCGGCACCAGGACGCAGGCCACCCCGGGGGGCAACTCGGCCGGCGCCCTCTCACACAGGAGGCCCGCGGCGCCGGCATGCAGGGCGGCGGGGATGTGGTCGTGGCCGTCGCCCGTCTCAGTGACCAGGGCGACAAAGAGGGCGCCCGGCGCGAGGGTGCGCGAGTCGTAGGAGAAATCGGCAAAGAGGCGGGCAACGGCCTCACCGAGGAGGGTGCCGCCGGTGCCGGCGAGCAGGTCATCCAAGCGGATCATAGCAGCGCCTCGCTGGCTGGGGGGGGTACTCGGGGCGATTGTACCACGCGCCCCACCCCCGCCCAAAGGGCGCCGCACCCGAAAACCCCTGGAGCGCGCAGGCGCCTGTCCCGAGGTCCGCCGAGGGATGCCTGCGCTCTGGCGAGCCCCCCGCCGCGGGGATAGAGGGGCTTGCCCCGACCGGACCCCCCACCAGGGCCTCGTCAGGCGCCGAAGCAGGCGCCAGCGAAGGCGCGCCGTCGGTCCGGTCAGGGCAAGCCCCTCTGTTCTGGCGACGTCAGGGTCCGATAAGCGGCGGCAAGCCGCCGCACTCCAGGGCGGCCCCCCCCTTGCGATGTCGCCCGCGCGTGCTATAATGCCGGGGTAGAGCACTCGAGCGCACCAGTAAAGGAGACGCGCCATGTACCAGAGGATCATCATCATCGGCAGGCTGGGGCGTGATCCGGAAATGCGCTATACCGCTAGCGGCGTCCCCGTTACTTCCTTCTCCGTCGCCACCGACCGCCGCTGGACCGACCAGTCGGGCCAGGCCCAGTCCAAGACGGTCTGGTTCCGCGTCTCGGCCTGGCGCCGCCTGGCGGAGACCTGCAACCAGTACCTCTCCAAGGGCCGGCTGGTGATGGTCGAGGGCGAGCTCTCCGAGCCCACCCCCTACCAGTCTCGCGACGGCGAGTGGCGCGCCAGCCTGGAGGTCACCGCGCGCAACGTCCAGTTCCTGGGCGGCCGCGGCGAAGAGGGTGCCCCCGCCGCCGGCGGCTTTGGCGCCCAGGAGCCGCGCGAAGAGGCCCCCAGCCTCGACGAGG
>JAAZBY010000347.1 GCA_012513595.1 Chloroflexota bacterium | reverse complement strand
TGCGCGTCGCGCATGGCATCCAGCCGCTCGGGGCTGCAGTAGCAGCGGTACGCCTTGCCCTCGTCGACCAGCTGCTGAGCGTACTGAAGGTAGAGGTCCAGCCGGTCAGAATGAAAGTAAGGCCCGTGGTCGCCGCCGACCTCGGGGCCCTCGTCCCAGAAGAGGCCCAGCCAGCGCAGGCCGTCGAGCAGGTCGGGCAGGGCGTCGGGCACGTAGCGGGTGCGGTCGGTATCCTCAATACGCAGCACAAACTGCCCGCCGTGGTGGCGGGCGAACAGCCAGTTGTAGAGGGCCGTGCGCGCCCCGCCGACGTGAAAGTAGCCCGTAGGGCTGGGTGCAAAGCGTACGCGAACATCAGAGGTCATGCCGTTCCACTCCTTATCCTAACCACACGCCTTGCGGCGTGCGCGTTCATCCCAAGAGAGAGGGGTCACCCCGTCCAGAGCGCAGGGCGACGCTCTGGGCCAACCCCAGGCCGAGCATCATGGTCGTCAGCGAGCTTCCCCCGTAGCTAACCAGAGGCAGCGTGAGCCCGGTCACCGGCAGAAGGCTGGCGTTCATGCCCGTGTTGATAAAAGCCTGGGCGAAGATCATGGTCGCCACTCCCCCGACGATCAGCCGGCCGGACATGTCGGGCGCCTGGCTGGCGATGCGCACCAGGCGCAGGATGAGCACCGCGTACAGGGCCAGCAGCAGTAGAGACCCCACAAAGCCGAACTCCTCGGCGAGCACCGAGAAGATAAAGTCGGTGTGCCGCACGCGCAAAAAGTGCAGCTGGCTCTGGGTCCCGCGCAGGAAGCCCTTGCCCCACCAGCCTCCCGAGCCGATGCTGATGAGCGCCTGCATGGTGTTGTAGCTCGCTCCCGAGGGGTCGTGCCCGGGGAACATAAAGTCCACGATGCGCTGGCGCATGTAGGGGGGACCCTTGAACCAGGCCACCGGTACGGCTACGACGCCGGCCAACCCCAGAAGCAGAATGTGGCGCCAGCGTACCCCGGCCAGAAAAATCATCCCCACCCAGGTGCACAAGAGCATCAGCGCGATGCCAAAGTCGGGCTGCTGGAAGATCAGCACTACCGGCGCCGCCACCAGGATGGCCGACAGGATCAGCGGCAGGGGGCTCTCCAGGTCATGCTCGGAGCCGTCGAGCAGGCGCGCGATGACGATCACCATCAGCACCTTGGCTAGCTCGGAGGGCTGCACGGTAAAGGTCAACACCTCTACCCAGCTCTGCGACCCGAACCTGGCGTGGCCGATGATCACCGTAAAGATCAACATGGCGATGACGGCCACGTAGATCCAGCGGTACGCGTTCAGCAAGACGTGGTAGTCGAGCGCGGCGACCGCCAGGTAGGCGACCAACCCGGCCCCGGCAAAGAGCACCTGGCGGAACACATAGTTGTCCAGCAGGCCGGTATCTTCCTCGGCCGGGCGCGACACTTCGTAGGCGCTGTAGATCATCATCACGCCCACGGCTACCAGGCTGAGGACGATCAGCAGGGTCACCAGGTCAAAACCACGCCTGGAAATGCGTGCAACAAACATCGTATCTTTACCTGACGTTCTCTAGCGGCGCAGCCCCAACCAGGCCCAGAGGCCGCGCCGGCGCACCGGCGCCCCCGGGGTCGGCACATCCTCCCCCAGCAGGCGCGCGGCCATGGATCGGAAACTCTTGGAGGCGGGCGCCCGGACGTTGTGGACGACCGGCACGCCGTGGCCGTCGCCGATGATGACGTTCTCGTCGTCGGGCACGGTCCCGAGTAGCTCCACCGACAGATGGGCGACGATCTCCTCGGGGCTCATGATCTCCTGCCGCTTGACCAGCTGGCCCCGCACCCGGTTCACGACCAGCTGGATCGGGCCGCGCCCCTCCGACTCCAGGATGCCCAACACGCGGTCGACGTCCTGGATGGCGGTGACGTCGGGAGTGGTCACCAGGATGAACTCGCTGGCGGGCGCGATGGCGTTGCGAAAACCGTGCTCGATACCGGCCGGCGCGTCGATCAGGACAAAGTCACACTGCCCCTTCAGTTCCTCGCAGACGTGCAACATGTCTGAGACGGAGACGGCCGTCTTGTCACGCGACTGGGCGGCGGGTAGCAGGTACAGCTCGTCCAGGATGCGGTCGCGGATGAGGGCCTGGCGGATCCGGCAGCGCCCCTCCACGAGGTCGACGATGTCGTAGATGATGCGGTTCTGCAGGCCCATGACCATATCGAGGTTGCGCAGGCCGATGTCCGTGTCAATAACGACGACGCGCTGGTGCTGCATAGCCAAGGCAGCGCCGATGTTCGCGGTGGTCGTGGTCTTGCCGACGCCGCCCTTGCCCGAGGCGATGGTGATGACCCGAGTGCGCATGGCGCTACACCCCCCGTCCCGCGGTCCAGGGTTCCACGACGACCGCCCCG
>JAAZBY010000346.1 GCA_012513595.1 Chloroflexota bacterium | reverse complement strand
TCGCCGCAGGAATCCGCTTTTCCTATCGCTTAGGTGCATAAGCCATGTCACTTTTCCAGGCCGCCAGACGTCGTGCTCTCGTATTCGCCGCTCTTGTATGGCTACTCGCTGCCATCGTCCTTGCCGGGTGTGGTAGGGCCGAGTATTCGCTGGTCGGCCAGGTCCTCGATGAGCTCACCGGCCAGCCCCTGCCCAACGCGCAGGTGGCCATCGGCCGCCACGGCGTGCAAACGGGCGCTGAGGGGGGCTTCTCCTTTGCCCTGCGCGAGGGCAGCCATCAGCTGCAGGCCACCCTGGCCGGCTATGTGACCCAGCCGTTCACCGTCACCGTCTCGGCAGAGGCCCCCGCGGCCGAGGCGGAGGTGCGCCTGGCCCGGCGGACCCTGGTCGGCACGCTGGTCGACGCGCAGACGAACACCCCCGTCTCCGGTGCAACAGTGCGCCTAGGTGATGCTACTGTGCAGTCGGATGCGCAGGGGGCCTTTGCCGTCGAGGCGCTGACCATCGCCCCGCTCGAGGTCGCCGCACCCGGCTACCTGCCGGCCGAGCTGACCCTGGCGGACGTGGAGTCCTACTTTGCGCGCACGGGCGCGATGAAGAAAGAGTGCCGCATCCTGCTCACCTCGCGTGTGCTGACGGGCACCGTCACCGACGCAGCCACCGGTAGCCCCCTCCCGGGCGTGCCGGTAGCCTCGGCCCTCGGCGCCACGGAGACGGCCGCCGACGGTAGCTACGCGCTCCCCCGCGTCGAGCCGGGCGCCGTCGTCTCCTTCGGCGGGACGGCGCACCGCACGGTCGAGATCCCCTATGAGGGGCAGGCCACCCAGGATGCTGCGCTCGAGCCCTGGCAGGTAGCCATCACGGTGACTGATGCCGACGGCGGCGCGCCCCTGGCAGGCGTGACCGTCCAGGCGGGCGACCAGGTCGTCGTCACCGACGCGGCCGGGACGGCCTCTTTCCAGGACGTGCGGCCGGGCACGTCGATCTCCGTCTCGCGCGATGGCTACCGTGAGGTGCCCATCGCCTACGCCGGAGACCTGCACCTCGACGTCACGCTGCAGCGCTCGCTCCTGCAGGGGACCCTGACGGCCGCCGACGGAACGCCGGTGGCCAACGGCCTGATCCAGGTGTTCACCGCGGGGGACGGACCCCAGCCCGTGTTGGTGCGCTCCGATGCCGAGGGGCAGTTCGTACTCGAGGACGTCAGCGACGTGGTCAGCATAACGGTCAAGGCGCCCGGCTACCGCCGTGCGACGCTGTCCGTCGAAGACCCGACGGCCGTGGACGTAACCCTGGAGCCGTTCCAGTTTCGCGGCGTCTACGTCCCCTTTGGCCTCCTGCCCCTGCCCGACATGGTCACCGACATACTCGACCTGGTAGAGGAAGCCGGCATGACCGGCATCGTCGTCGACGTCAAGGGCGACCGGGCCCGCCTCGCCTGGGACAGCCAGGTGCCCCTGGCCAAGGAGATCGAGGCTTACTCCTCGGCCGGCATGGACCTCAAGGAGCTGGTGGACGAGTGCCACCGTCGCGGCATCTATGTCGTGGGGCGCATCGTGGTGTTCAAGGACGAGGTGCTGGGCAAGGCCCGGCCTGACCTGGCCGTCAAGCGCGCCTCCGGCGAGCTCTATGCCGACAACGAAGGCCTGGCCTGGGTCGATCCCTTCCGACCCGAAGTGCGCGACTATATGGTCTCTCTGGCGGTAGAAGTGGCCGGCCTGGGCGTTGACGAGATCCAGCTGGACTACCTGCGCTTCCCCTCGGACGGCTCCGGCATCCTGGGGTTGGTCTATTCCCAAGAGGCCAGCTTTGAGACGCGCACGGCCGCCATGGCCGAGTTCTGCGCCGCGATGTACGACGCGGTCTCACGCACGCCAGCCTTCCTCTCGGCCGACATCTTTGGCCTGACGCCCTTTGTGGACTCCAGCCGGGACATGGGCATCGGCCAACGGGTGGACGATATCGCCCCCAGTATGGACTACCTCTCACCCATGGCCTACCCGACCACCTATGCCCCCGGGACGCTCGGCTTTGATAACCCCGGGCGCGAGCCGTACGAGTTCGTGTACCGCACCGTCATGGCCCTGCGCAAGCGCACCACCACCGCAGTGCGGCCCTGGCTGCAGTACTACTCGATCGGCGGGATCCGCTATGACACCTTTGAGTTCCTCGAGCAGCGCAAGGGCGCCGAGGACGCCGGCAGCCTGGGCTGGATCTGGTGGAACTCCCGGGGCGTGTACACCCCTGACGCCTTTTACCCCGACGCCATCGCCAACACCCCGGGGCTCTCCTCCCCGCCGCCGATGGACTGAGCCGCGGCAGGCCGTGCCAACCGAAAGAGCCGCTCACGGTCGTGAGCGGCTCTTCTTGTGTGCTACCGTCTTCTGTTGGCCGGCGTGCCTCAACAGATGGGCTGGCCGTGGATCTTCATCGTGGTGCGGTGCAGCGGGCGCAGCCCGCGGGCCGCATCCTCCGGCGTCGGGACGGACGACTCGTCGGGCTTGTCGGACAGGCCCATGACCAGGGCGCCCTCCCTGGCCCAGTGGCCCGCCAGGCTGGCCACCTCCGCGGTGATGACGATCTCACGGGCCAGCACCTCGGCGACCGGATCGTCGTCCGGCAAGACGTCCATGGCGGCCACCGTCTCGCGGAACTCAGCCCGCCGGAAGCCCTTGTACGGCGTGGGGTCCTGCACGGCCAGGCCGTGGCGGACCTCGTCGTGCGCGGCGCGCAGGGCGCTGTGCATGGCGCCGCGGCGCGCCTCACACAGGTCGGCGAACTGCCCGATATTACGCAGGCTCTGGCTGGCCAGCCCCTCCCACAGCTCCTCAGCCGGGCAGATCCCCGCCGTGACCATCAGCGACACGTAGGCCACATAATCCTGGTTGTCCGCAGTAAAGGCGTGGTGCGCGGGCTGGTTCAGCGGCTCGTAGACGGCGCAAAAGTCCGCCTCGCTGACGCCCTCGCCCAGGGCCCCGCGCAGCGTGCGGAGCATGGCCCGCACCCGGGCACCGTCAATCACTCTGTCGTTGCGCCCGCGCGCTCCGAGGGAGGTCTTGTCCAGGTCGATGAGCAGCGCGGTGGTCTCGTCACAGTAACCGCCGCGCGCCAGCAACTCCATCCAAAAGTCGCCCAGCGCTGCCCAGCGGTTGGCGACCAGCAGGCCGTCCTGCCACTCGGCCCGGGGCGTCTCGGCGAGGCGCTCGCCGCCGATAAAGCCCAGCATGGGCAACTCCTCGCCCATCAGCCTCGCGGTGACGCCGTCACCGATGGGCGTATCGCCGATGAACACGATGTGCTGCAACGGGCGCGCCACGCCCCGCGCCCGCTGGGCCCCCTCGATGATCCGGAGCACGACCCGGGCATACTCGGGCGTCGCCTTGCGCGGGATATAGGGGTGATCCAACCCCGCTGCAGCCCACAGCGCACCCAGCCCAGGCAGCGTGGCGTCTTGCGGCTCGAGGCTGCGGTAGACCACGCAGTCTCCGACGAAATCGGCCAGGGTCCCCCTGTTCCAGGTCACCCGATCATCCCCTTGGCGATCATCAGCTCCGCGTTCAGGATGGCACACCCTGCCGCCCCGCGCACCGTGTTGTGTGACAGCACCACGAACTTGACGTCGAGAACTTCGCAGGGCCGCACCCGCCCGACCGTCACCGCCATGCCGCGGCCAGCATCGCGATCGAGGACCGTCTGCGGCCGGTCGGGCTCGCTGCGCACGACGATGGTGGGGTTCACCGCCGACGGACAGCCCAGGGCGTACGGCTCGCTCTGGAAGGAGCGGAAGGCCCCCAGGACCTCGTCCACGCTGGCCCGCCGGCCCAGCTCCACGGAGACCGTCTCGAGATGGCCGTCGCGCGTGGCCACGCGGTTGCAGGCGGCGCTGA
>JAAZBY010000002.1 GCA_012513595.1 Chloroflexota bacterium | reverse complement strand
TGTCCCCCGGGTCCCCCGTGTCCCCTGCCCTTCCGCCCTGGAGGCCGCGCCGTCCCGGCCTCGCGTCACGGCGGTGCGAAAACGCTGCCAGGAGGCCTTGACAGGCGCCGCGCCCCGCTGTACTAGTAATCTAGTGCAGTGATTCAGTGTTGATGGAGTGGTGCGCGATGTGGGTGCGGATCGACAGTGCGTCGACGGTGCCGGTGTTTCAGCAACTGGCTGAGCAGGTCCGGGCCGCGATTGCGCGGGGGGCGCTGCGGCCGGGCGACAGCCTGCCATCGATCCGGCAGATGGCCACCGAGGCCCTGATCAACCCGAACACGGTGGCGAAGACCTACCGGGATCTGGAGCGCGAGGGCATTCTGCGCACCCAGCGCGGACTCGGCGTGTTCGTGGCGGACGGCGCGCCGAGACTCTGTCACGGCGAGCGCCGGGCCGCGATCCGGCGGCAGCTCGAGGCGGTGATCGCGGAGGGGCGCCGGGCGGGACTGACCCCGACCGAACTCGAGGCGCTGTGCCGGGAGGCACTGGAGGAAGAGCCATGATGGCCGAGACCCAGGACACTGCGGCGGGAGCGCTCGGAGAAAGAAGCCCTCAGCCAGGACGCGCCAGAGCGGCTTCCTTCCGGGTGCTGCTGTGGAAGGAATGGCGGCAGCAGCGCTGGACGTTCCTCGGGATGACGGCTCTGGCGCTGGGGCTGTTTGTGCTGGGCGGGACGCTGCTCAGGCGCTGGAGCTTCGGCCTGTCGGGGGCGGCGTATGTCTTTGCGCTACTGGGCGTGCCGCTGGTGCTGAGTGCGCGGGCCTTCGCCGGGGAGGATGAGGACGGCACTGCCGCTTTCCTGCGCGAGTTGCCCTTCCGGCCCCTGCAGGTGTTCTGGGCCAAGCTCCTGGTGGTGGTGCTGGCGAGTTGGGCGGCCACAGGGCTGTTGCTCCTGTTCGGCTGGCTGTGGGCGGGGTACCCGGACGATGTGATGAGGATACGCCGCGCTGGGTACTGGTTCGCCCCGGTACCGGTCGGCATCTGGCTGTTGGCGCCGATGACGGCAGCACATGCGTCCCTGTTGGCCAGCCTGGGCCTGCGCTCCCTCGCAACGGCGCTGCTGAGTTGTGCGTGCCTCTGCCTGTGCGTCGGCTCCGCGCGTACCTCGCTGTTGCTTCTCGATGTGGCGGCGGCCCGACGGCTTGTATGGGTCGCTGCGGCCGTGGTCGCGTCTGGACTGAGCATCCTGCTGGCGGCGTGGTTGTCCGCCCGGCGGCACCCTCGCCGCGTGGCGCAGTTTGGGCGCGGCGCGGGGGGCTGCACCGCGGTGGTCGCTCTGTTCCTGGTGCCGGCGATGCTTTCCGTGCTCTACGTCAGCGTGCTTGCAGCGCCGGAGGCGTACGTGCGGTGGACGTGGTGGCGCGGCCGCTTGGGCAGAGTGAGTGTCTCGGTGCCGGCTGTGTCGCAACCCGCGGCGATCCTGCTGCGCTGCGAACTGTACACGGGCGAGGGCGTCTCCCTGGCCATCCTTGATCCGGCGACGGGCCGCACGGCGTGGCTTGGCACGGCGCCATGCCGCACGGTTCTGGCTCAGCAGTGGGGCACCAAGTGGTCTCCCGAAGGCTCGATGGTGGCCTGGCAAGGCCTGGAACTGGCCATGGGCGCAAAATGCCTGAATTGGCGGAGCGACCGGAACAGCCGGGACAAGTGGCGCCAGGGCCCAGGACCGGAAGAGCAGGAGCCGGCCCTGTTCGCGTATGACGTGGGCAGGCAGAGGACGACCTGCGTTCCCGACGGTATGGGGTACATCCTGTTTGAGCGCAGGCCGAGCCCTTGGTACGACGAGACCACGATCGCAGGGGCCGTGCAAAGACCGCCGCGAGGGCTCTGCATCAGCTTCGCGAACATCAAGGATGGGACCGTGCATTCCAGCCCCGTGTTCCCAGGTGGCGAGGCGGCCCTGCGGATGACGCGCTGTGCCGGCACCGTGGTGCTCCCCGGCCGCGCGACGTGGCTAGCCGTGGTGTGCAAGACGGCGGCGGGCACCGGGGAGGAACTGATCCTCGCCAGGGGGGCTCCAGACATGCAGGCGGCAGCTCTTTTGCAGGTTCGTGACCCGGAACTCACCCGAGGCTTCTTCCGTGCGGTCAGCCCGGACGGCAAGTGGGGGCTGTTTTCCACGGCCAAGAGGCGCGACGGCGGCGACTGCCGGTTGGATCTCGTGGACCTGGCCAGCGGGGCAACGCGGCGGGTGGGTTTGCCGCCAGAGGTCGCTGCGGCTCTGGAAGACGACGAACTGAACTGGAGGTCGGTACTCACGGCCTTCTTCGTGGCCGACAGCGAACGGTTGCTTGTCAGTACGCAGAATCTACACGCAGTGTACGATCTTGCGCGCGATTCCTGGCAGGTCCACGCGCCGCCCCCTCCCATCGATGCTCTGGCCTTCGGCGACGGGTGGCGACCTGCACCGGACGGCGAACACCTCCTGCAGGTCTGTTACCATGTCACGGATGGCGCTTACCCGCAGGTCGCCAGGATCTTCGACGTGCGCACCGGCCGTTGGACCCGGCTACCCTTGGGGAAGGGCTCATACGGCGACGTGCAGTGGTACGGCAACGAGCACGTTGTTGCCGTGGATGGCCAGGGCGTCTGGCGGTTCGGCCTCGACGGCAGCCGGGAGCTGCTGTGGCCGCGGGACTAGGGGCTTGGCCCGGCAAGCGTGACGGGGTACCGCGAACCGCGCCCGTGCCGGTCGCAGCATCGCGGGCTCCGATGTGCGAGGTCCACCGGGACTTGGCGGACCTGCTTGTATGGCGTGAGCGGAGCTGTGTTCGGAGAGACGTACCATGGACACTCCTGCGATCCAAGCCGAGGGCCTGTGCAAGCGCTTCGGGCGGGTGGAAGCGGTAACGGAGCTGAGCCTGGCTGTGCCGCCGGGGCAGGTCCTGGCGCTGATGGGCGCCAATGGGGCCGGCAAGACGACCCTGATCCGCCTGCTGCTGGGGCTGTTGCAGCCCGACGCGGGAAGCGCCAGCGTGCTCGGACTCGATCCGCAGCGCGAGAGCGTGCGCCTGCGGCAGCAGGTCGGCTATGTGCCCGAAGCGCACCACTTCTACCCATGGATGCGGATCGGGGAGGTCTGTCGCTTTGCCGCGGGGGCCTATCCTACCTGGGACGTCGACACCTGCCAGGGGCTGCTCAAGAGCTTCGGCCTCGACCCCCAGAAGCGCATGGGCGGCCTCTCGCGCGGCATGACCGCGAAGGTGGCCCTGACCCTGGCCCTGGCACACCGCCCGCGGCTGCTGGTGCTGGATGAGGCCACCAGCGGCCTGGATGCAGCGGTCCGGCAGGAGTTCCTCGAGACGATGGTCGGCGTGGCGGCGGACGAAGGCCGGACGGTGCTGATCTCGAGCCACCTGCTGAACGAGGTGGAGCGGGTCGTCGATCACGCGGCCTTCATCGACCGCGGCCGGCTGCGCTTCGTCGAGGACGTCGAGAGCCTGCGGGAGCGGTTTCGCGAAATCCGGCTGACCTTCGCTGACGAGGCGCCGGAGGCGCTCGACCTGCCCGGGGTGGTGCAGGCGACGCGCCTGGGCCGGGAGTGGGTGGCCGTCATCGACGACGCCAGCGAGGCGCGGCTCGCCGCAATCCGCGAACACTTCCCGCAGGCGGCGTTCGCCAGCCGGGCGTTGGCGCTGCAGGAGGTCTTCGTGGCGCTGCAACGGGCGGCGGGGGACTCATGAGAGCCCGCACGAGGCCAAGCCAGCGGGCTTGGCCGGTCCCGCCTGAGCCAGGCGACCCGCGCGTCCTGCCAGCCTGGCGCAACATGCCGTTGCGCATGCGGGGTGTTTCCAGGTTACTGTAGCCAAAGCTTGCCCCGTCGAGTCCGCGACGCTAGCTTCCGACTAGTCGACGCACACCACGCCCTCCAACGACGGCAGGTCAGCATGGTCATCAGGGCTCTCCCTATCCTCCTTCTCTGCGCGCAGGCGGGCGCCGCGGCGGCTGTCGAACGCACCTGGTACACCGCCGAGCGCATCGCCGTGGCGCGCCGCAATGTCGCCGAGCATGACTGGGCGCGGAGTGAGCAGCGGCGTATCCTCGAGACGGGCGACACCATCCGCTACTACATGGGACCCGAGTACACCTCCTGACGCGCGACGGCGGCGGGCACGAGAGCCCGGGCTACGCCGCGATCAAGCTCGACTTCAT
>JAAZBY010000345.1 GCA_012513595.1 Chloroflexota bacterium | reverse complement strand
TCCATCCGGCCCCGGCCCACGCCGCGCCGCCCCAGGGCCCACCCCTCCAGCTCCCGCTGCCCACCTGGCTCCAGGACCTCCTCGACCAGCTCGAGATCGCCCTGGTCAAGACCCTGCAGGACACGGCTCGCGTCGGCGGCGTGCTGCTGTGGGGCATCCTCAAGGTCTGTGGCCTGGTCGGCCTCCTGGGCGACGACTTTTCGGCGCTGTTCGGGGTGGTGGTCACCGAGGCCCTCGACGCCGTCATCACCGGCTCGGTCCACAACCTGATCCGCGGCAGCCTGATGGTCAGTCTGGGACTCTTTGGCCTGTCGCTGCTGGCCCGCCCCTTCTGGCCCGACCTCAAGCTGGTCTCCTTCCAGCGGGCGGCCCTGTGGGGCATCGCCATCCAGGCCTACCTGCTGAACGCGCCGGGCATCTACACCGAGCTGGAGACCTGGCGCGTCGACCTCTCGCAGCAGGTGGCCAGTGCCGTTTCCACGGGTGCGGTGCCCGGCTGCTCCGGCAGCGTGGTCGAGGTGCTGCTGTGTATCACCGGCACCAGTCCGGCCGAGGTGCTGGACCCCAGCCTGACGGTCCTGCCCGACCAGCTCCCCTACGGTGGGACCGAGAGCGTGCGCGACCTGTACAACCACTGCGTCTACAACCCGCCCGTTCTGTACGGCGAGCCCCCCTGCGACCCCGACAACTCCGTCGGCGACCCCTGGGAGGTGCTGGCCTATGCCCAGGATGGGCTGGGCGCCCAGCTTCTGGCCGTCATTCTGGGCCTGCTGATCCTGGCCTACGGCGTCTTGCAGATCGCCCTGGGGCTGGCGGCGGGCATGATGTTTGTGCTCTTTCCCGTGGCGGCCATCTTTGCCTTCTACCTCCCCCTGGAGAGCTTTCCCGCCGGCGTGATCCGCAACTATATCCAGATCTTTTTAAAGAGCGTGGTGCTGCTGACGCTGGCGGGGGTGGTGATCCGGCTCTTTTCGGTAGCCGCTGGCGGAGCCTCCGGGGGCAGTCTGGCGGCCATGGCCGCCGTGGCGCTGGTCGATCTCCTGCTCTGCCTGGTGATGGCCAAGGAGGCGCTGACCAGCCTGTTGAGCAGCGTCAGCTTTATCGGAAGCTCCGTCAGCACCCTCGGCGCGGCCATCGGCCTGACCGGGGGAGGAGCGGCTGCGGCGCTGCCCAGCGCCGAGTCGCGGGTGGCGGCGTCGATGATCGGCGGTGGGGCGGTGACCCAGACGCTGCTGGGTGCGCCGCATCCCTACGGCGGCGCCCAGGGGGCGACCCTGTTGGGGGCCAGCGGAGCGGCGGTCGCCGCGCCGGTCCACACCGCTCGGACGGCCGTTCAGGCGGCGATGGCCGCGGGCACCGGCGGCATTGGCGCCGTCGCCGGGGCGCTGGCGGCAAGCCAGGGGTCCGATTACGGCTCTCTGGCGCTGATGGGCAACGCGGCGACGACGGTACTGGGCCGGGATGCGGGCCGGGGGTTTGTGACCGGGGCGGGCCTGGCGGCAGCGAGACAGCTACTCACAGGTGGAGATTCGGGTGTCGATTTGGCAGCCAGGCCCGCCGCTCCAGCCCCGTCATCCTTGCTCGTCCCGGTCGCCCCCTCTGCCCAGGCTGCCCCTGCTCCCACAGGTGCGGGGGCGGCCTCAGCGTCCCAGCCCACGCTTCTGGCGGCTAACCCCCACAGCGGCGCGCCGGCGACAGCGCCCCCCCTCCAGTCCCTGCTCCTGGGCGATGTGACCACCGACCTGTCGGCCTGGTCGCCGCCCAGCGCCGGACAGATCCGGCAGGCGGCCGCCAAGCTCGAGCCCGCCACACCCGACGTGGAGAACGCCGCCTTTGACCTGGCATCCGCCGGCCATCAGCAGGCGGCGCAGTGGCAGCAGGACGGTCGTTTACCGACTCTGCCCGACGGGACCCTCGATCCCCAGTTCGTCGAGGAGGTGGTCCAGCAGGCGCCCGACGCGGCAGCCCTGCTCGTCGCCGGACAGGCGGCCGTTAACCTTCCCCCCGAGGAGCGACTGAGCGTCGGCGAGGCGGTGGCCCTGGGGGTCACGACCCAGCGCACCCTCCCTGCCCACCAAATCCGGCAGGGGCTCGCCCGGGCGGTCAAGGCCGCGGGAAGGACAGGGGACGTCGACGCCGCCTTGCAGAGCCACCTGGGCATCGGCGCCGAGGCCGCCTTGGGACGGCAGGCCGAACAGGTAACAGAGGTCGTGCACCAGATGCAGGGGGCCGGACTGGCCAACGATCTGGGCCGCCAGTTGGTCGAGACGGTCGGCGAGAGCCTGTAGCGGAACCCCCGGCTCACCCCGCAGCAGTTTCGGGAGGGCAGGTTGGCTCGGATGCGCCAGTGGGACCGCGCCACCGGCGACCCCGAGACCACCGACCACATCGTGGCCGACCTCATCGGTCTGGGAGCCTTTTCCGACGCTACGGTAAAAGAGATCCCGAGGCCGCCCGCGCCGTACGCCGAGCCTGCAGCGGCACCACCGGCTAAAGTGCCGGTTGCCCCCGCCCCAGAACCCGATCCGGAGCTCTTTGAGCGGCTGCGCACCTGGCGGCGGGAGACGGCGCAGCAGGCAGGACAGAAAGCCTTCTACGTCTTGCCCGACACCACCCTGGAGCGCATCGCCGCCGCCCGACCCCAGACGCTGGAGGATCTGCAGGCGGTCAAGGGCGTGGGCCCCAAAAAGCTGGAGCAGTATGGTTCAGCGGTGCTGGACATCACCCGCGGCGAACCGGAGGAGCGCCAAGCATGAACAAAGGAACCCTGTGGGTCCTCATCGGCCTGTTGGTTGCAGCAGTCTTGCCACCCATTGCTCGGGCCCAGTCACCCGACGCCTACGAGCCCGACGAGGGGAATCCGCCCTGGATCGCGAACGGCGAGGTCCAGGAGCGCTCCTTCTACCCCGAGGGCGACGTGGACTATGCCCGCTTCCGGGTCAAGGCCGGGCGCTGGTACGAGGTCCGCACCCAGAACCTGGCGCCGTTGGTGGATACGGTGCTCACCGTCCAGATCGGAGCCCTTCTGTACGAGGATGACGACGGCGGATCCGAGCCACTGGCCTCGGCCATCACCTTCCAGGCAGCAGAAACCACCGACGCCCTCATCACCATCGCCACCACCCAGGCCGTGTACAGCGCGACCCAGACCTACGAGCTGTACGCCGCCGAAGTGCCCGGGCCTACGTCCACGCCTACTCAACCCCCGCTGCCGACTGCGACGCTTTTGGCGTCGGCTACGGCTGCGCCCTCGGCCACGCCGACGTCAACCCCCACATCGACGCCTACTCCGCCGCCGACCTCTACTCCTCCGCCTACCCCCACCCCATGGCCCACGGCCACGCCGCCCAAGCCCCTCATCAGCTTCTCCGCGGCGCCCGACCGGGTGGACAAGCCGGGCGACTGCGTCACCCTGCGCTGGTCGGTCGAGCGCGCCAGCGAGGTCTACCTGGTTCACCCTAACGGCAACCAGGAGGGCGTCATCGGCCAGGACGAGCGGCAAGTCTGCCCCTTCGAGACCGGCGTCTATGCCCTCAAGGTGTATGCCCCGGGCGGGGACGAGACGGTGGAGGTCACAGTACGCGTGGCGCCGCCCACCCCAACCCCCACGCCCAGGCCTACAGGAGCGGCAGTCGGCGGCAGCAGCCCCTCGAATCAGAAAGGCACCGTGCACGTCGTCGTGTATGTCGACGAGAACCGCAGCCAGGCCTATGATCCCCAGGAAGGGGTGCTGGGCGCCGTCGCCACCCTCATGTCCCAGGCCGATCCCGGCCGGGTCTGGACCACGGCGACCGATGAACAGGGCCAGGCCCACTTTGCCAAGGTCCCGTCAGGCAGCTACATCCTGCTCATCCCCCACCTGGGCTATGCCGAGGCCGCCAGCTTTCGGGGTGAGGACCTGACCCTCGACGTCCTCGTGGCGCCGATCCCGTTGCCGGCCCGGATCCCATAGGAGGTCGTGTAGCATGAAAGCGGAAGAAGAACGCGAGCTGATCGAGCAGTACTATCGCCAGACCGTGGCCTGGGCGCCGTCGGACGAGGAGGCCCTGGCCCTGGCCCAGGAGCTGTTGGAAAAGGCGCGACGGGGCTTTGTTGTGGACGACAGCGGCGAGGACCTGATCTACGCCAGCGACCCCCACTTGCCGGTCGATGCCGAGTTCCTGGTCGACGAGGGCGAGCTGCGCCAGCAGCGCCTGCTCAAGGCCGCGCCTCTGGTCGGCGCCTTTCTCCTGGCCGTCCTGATTCTCTACCTCGTCTACGGCGGGAGCACGCCCACCACACCCCTTCCGACGCCGACCGCCACGGTCCGCCTCTGGAGCTCGATCCCGACCCAGACCCTGACCGCTACGGCGACGTCCACGCCCACCCCAACGCCCACCGCTACTGCGACTCCCGCGCCCACCCAGACGCCCACGCCCCTGCCGCCCGAGGAGGTGCCGGTCAAGGACCAGCCGGTGCAACTGGAAGAGGGGGCGGTGGTGCCGGTCTCGCTGGAGATCGCCGGGCGGTACTTCCCCGTCGTCCCCACCGGCCTGCGCGACGGCCACTGGGCGTATGTGACCGAGCCGGACCAGGTCTCCTGGCTGGCGGGCAGCGTCGTCAACATCCTCCTGGGCCTGCCCTACACCGAGGAGAACGAGATCCTGCTGGCCTCCACCCTGGCCCTCAGCGACACCCTCATCTTGCGCAACAGCGTCGCCGGCGTCAATCAATACCGGGTCGTCGAGCGGCGCTACGTCGACGTCTATGCCAACGAGGTCTTTTCCCAGCGCTGGGCCGGTCTGACCCTGGTCCTGGTGGGCGGGCACGAAGAGGCCCCTGACCGGCGGCTGGTCCTCTGGGCCGTTCTGGTTTCGGACGGGGAGGAGGTGATCGCGTCCAACAAAGACTGACACGCCCCATCTCGATCAAAGGAAAGAAAGGAGAGCAAGAAGCATGACCGGAATCCCTATCCTGGATACCATCCTGGACCTGATCATGCAGTACCGCCTGGGCATCGCCATGATGGGCCTGGCCGTCATCGCCGTAGGCTTGCTGATGCGGCCCATCGCCCCCGAGTGGTCGGCCCACAACCGCACCGCCGTAGCCACCATGGTCATCGGCGGCATCGTCCTCATCCTGCTGCCCACCCTGGCGGCCGCCATCGTGGGCACCTAACGCTCAAGGGACCGCGATCAGGGGGCCTTTGCACCTACCCCTGATCGCGGCCCGTTCATCTTGCTGAGGTATGAGCCATGTACCAAGTACCCTCCGAGTTCATCCGCCAAAAGACGACGGTGGTCTGGTTCGTGACCGTCGAGCACGCCGTAGCCGGTTTTGCCGGGTACCTGCTGGCCGAGGCGCTGGGGGGCAGCAGCGCGGCCATCGTCGTCTGCGTGGCCCTGGGTCTGGCGGTAACCACCGTCAAGGTCCAGGGACTGACCCTCTACCGCTTCCTGCCGCTGCTGGTCGCCTACCTGGCCCGCAAGGTCAGCGGCGACACGGTAGAGCCCGAAGAGGGACCGGCGACCCTGCCCCAGGTCACGGTGTCGATCCGAGACGCCGAGGGCCGGCCGGTGCTCTATCAGGAGCGCAAGTAGCATGCCTCAAGGACTCGCCTTCCGGGTTGGCTCCTTTGACCTGACCAAATTCTCCGAGGGGGAGCTGTGGGCGCGGATGAACCAGTTGGCCCGCTTTTACGCCGCCCTCTCCAGCGACTTTCGGCTGCTGGCCCACTCGCGGCCCTACCCCCTGGAGGAGCCGCTGGAGCGGATCAAGGTCCTGATGGCTGCCGCCCAGGACCCCCGGGCCCGGGAGCAGATCGCCGCCTACCGCCGCTTCCTGGAGCAGATCATCCAGGCCGCCTACCTCAAGGACGCCGACTATTACCTGGTCCTCTTTGGCGAGGAGAAGCGGACGCCCCAGTCGCTGGCCAACAGCCTGGCTGCCGGGCTGCGCCTGGCGGTCCACCCCGCGCGCCTGCCCAGCCCGATTGCTGCCACCTACCGGGAGGCCCCGGCCTACATCCAGCCCCTGCGTCCGGGCCTGCCCTACCTGGCCTTTCTCTACTCCTACGACCTGCGCGGCCAGCTCAGCTTTGGCACGGCGACCGCCTTTCTGCAGTTGGCCTGTCCCCTGTCGCTGGCCATCGACGTCAAGACCATCCATCCCAACCGGGCCGTGCGCACCCTGCAGATGGCCTACAACAAGCTCAAGGCCGACCTGCTGGGCCGCGGCGGCAACGAGGCCCCCGACCCGGAAAAGGACCAGGCCTACC
>JAAZBY010000344.1 GCA_012513595.1 Chloroflexota bacterium | reverse complement strand
GCCAGATGGCTGCCCTCGTCCTCGACCGCCTCGTAGCGCTCCATGATCGCCGCAGCGATGGCCTGGTACACGAGCGCGGCGGCGCGCCAATCATCGCGCGCCCGATAGGAGGCGGCCAGGTCGAGGAAATCGGTCAGGTCAGAGGCGACCGTCTCCCCCTCGCGCCAGGCGTCGTATCTTCCGCGCGCAAAGGCCTCTGACACAGCCCGTCGCAGCGCCTCGGGGTCGGGCGGCGTAGTGTGCCTACCGCTTACCGGAGGCAGCTCCAAGAGGGAGCGCAGGTCCGGATGCCGCCGCACCATCTTGAGGATGATCGTGGCCAGCTCACCGCTCGGGCGCTCCGCCAGGGCGCGCACCAGGTCCTCGGGTGATACGAAGGCGGCCGGATCCTGCAGCCAGGTGAGGAGCACCGCGGCGACGTGCTTGCAGCGCCCGTCGCCCCCGACCGGGCAGGTGCAGTAGGCGGCCTCGATGCGGCTGGGGCTCACCTGCACTTCGACGTCGTACGGCGTGGGCAATGACCCCCGCAGCGAGGCGCTCAGCAGGCGCCCCTCGCGCCGCGGGAAGGCGACGCGCCCTTCCGCCACGTAGAGGCGGCCGCGAGCGAGAGCCGCCTCGCCCACCCAGTCGCGCACGTCGCTCTCGTCGAGGGCGCGCTGCTGTGCATTGGGGCGTCCCGCCACTGCACTCCTCCCGCGGGGACCAAGGTCGTCTACAGGCCACCACACCCATTGTACACCGGCAGAGTTGCGCCCCGCCAGCCATGGGGTGTCTTGACGGGCCGGGCCAAAGGGCGTATTGTCACCGCGCGCCTCTCTCCCTTCATCTGTACCCTGCGGAGACACCCATGGAACCAGCGAAGCGCCAGGAACTGCGCCGCCAATACCGCCGCGCCCTGCTCGACGACGTCGTGCCCTTCTGGCTGCAC
Source organism: Chloroflexota bacterium (assembly GCA_012513595.1). The sequence goes on along the minus strand of JAAZBY010000344.1, from coordinate 7,500 downwards.
CACTCCCTTGACCGCGAGTACGGCGGCTACCTGACCTGCCTCACCCGTGATGGATCGGTCTACTCGGGGGACAAGGCCGTCTGGTTGCAGGGCCGCGAGGTGTGGCTCTTTTCCAAGCTGTACAACACGGTCGAGGCTCGCGCAGAGTGGCTCGAGGCCGCCCGGCTCGGGTATCGCTTCCTCGTTGGCCACGGGTTCGACGCGGACGGGCGGATGTTCTTCTCCACCACGCGCGACGGGCGGCCGCTGCGCAAGCGGCGTTACCTGTTCAGCGAGACGTTCGCGGCCATCGCCTGCGCCCAGTATGCCCGCGCGTCGGGCGACGGGGCGGCCTGGGACCTTGCCCGGCGCGTCTATAACATGACGGTAGACCTACACCGCGACCCCCAGACCCGCCCGGACCTCGCCGCGACCGTCCCTCCGAAGGTCTACCCGGCAACGCGGCAAAGCAAGGCGCACGCCATGCCGATGATCTTGATCGCCACCAGCCAGGAGATGCGCGAGGTCGCCGATGAGCCGCAGTTCACCGCGGTCATCGACGAGGCCATCGACGAGATCCTGACCGACTTTATGCACCGCGACGAGCGGGTCCTCCTGGAGAACGTCGGCCCCCACGGCGAGCGGCTGGACCTGCCCGCCGGGCGGCTCACCCTGCCGGGCCACGCCATCGAGACGTCCTGGTTCCTCCTGCGCGAGGCGTTGCACCGGCGCGACGCCTCCTTGCAGGAGAGCGCGCTGGACATCCTGCGCTGGTCCCTCGAATGGGGCTGGGACGAGGAACACGGCGGCCTGCTGTACTATGTGGACATTGAGGGGCTGCCGCCGGAACAGCTCGAGTGGGACATGAAGCTATGGTGGCCGCACACCGAGGCCCTCTATGCCCTGCTCCTGGCCAGTTACCTCACGGGCGACCCGTTCTGGGACGACTGGTATTGGCGGATGCACTCCTGGACCTTCGCCCACTTCCCGGACCCCCTCCATGGCGAGTGGTTCGGCTATCTGCATCGCGACGGATCGCTGGCCAACCCGGCCAAGGGCTCCATGTGGAAGGGTGCCTTCCACGTGCCCCGCGCGCTGCTGTACTGCATGCAGCTCCTGGAGCGGACTGACTGGGCCGCAACCTAGCCGAAGCCTGGCAGCGCACGCCGGCGCACTCGCGTAACCGTGAAGGAGACACCCATGGCCTTTCCGACGATAGTGACCTCCAGCCTGTCGGGTCGCCGGATGAGCCTGCCCGGTGACCTGGAGGGCGGCCTGTCCGTGCTGCTGATTGCCCTGGACGCGAGGCACCAGCTGGCCATCAACAGCTGGGTGCCCTATGTGAAGCAACTCGAGCAGTTATACGCGGACCTCTCCTACTATGAGCTGCCCGTGTTGGGGCGCACGAGCATCCTATGGCGGCCGGTGGCCAGCGCCAGGATGCGCGGCGCTATCCCCAACCCCTCGGCGCGCGAGCGTACCGTTCCGCTTTATGTCGACCGCGCCGCCTTCTGCCAGGCTCTGGGCCTGCCGGAGAATCGCGGCGTGCAGGTACTTCTCATGGGCAGGGACGGAGACATCGTCTGGCGCAGCGCCGGCGAGGTCACCCCCGAAAAAGTCCAGGCCCTGGCCAAAGCGGTCGCCGACGCCGACCAGTTGCCGGCCTAGGTCGGCGCTACACAGAGGCGCAGGAGCCGTCCGTCCCGCGAGGTCGGCGAGAGTGGCGCGCTGGAGACATGCTCGGTCCACCAGGGCGTGCCACGGGCGCCGCGTACCACCCGGAGGAGTGATGGCACGAGATCGGGAACAGGGCCTGCGGGTCGCCCGCGCTGGCGCAGCGAGGTTCGGCCTGGCCGAGGACTCGCTACGGCTGATCCACGATGCCCCCGAGGGCGACGGGTTCGTGTTCGAGGGCACCCGCGGCGCGGAGCCAACCATCCTCAAGGTGGCCGTGGCCAGCGAGGACCTCCCCGCGCGCCGGGCCAAGGCCGCCTTTACCGAGTATCTCGCCTGTGGGGGCGCGGCGGTGAGCCCGCCGTACCGCTCCGAAAGTGGCGAACTGGTGGAGGCCTGCCAGGACGGCGAGGTCGCCTTCGCGCTGGCCGCCTACCGCAAGGCTCCTGGGAAGCCACTGGACTCCAACGACCCCGCCCAGTGCACCCCGGAGGCGCTGGCGGCCTGGGGCCGCGCCGCGGGGCGCTTTCACGCTTTGGCTCGTTCATACGCACACGGCTACCGCCCCTGCCCTGCCGGGCAGACGGCCCCGGCCACCGATGATGGCCCGATCATCGACTGGCGGCAGGAGCTCGCCGACTTTGCGGCCTGGCCCATGGACAACCTCGTGCGCGAGCGCTGGCAGGCAGTGGGCGAGCAACTCAGTGCCCTGCCCCAGCCCCGGGAGGCGTTCGGGCTGATCCACAACGACCTGCACCCGTACAACATGCTCTGGGACGGCCGGACCCTGACCGTCATTGACTTTGATGTGGCGGCCTACCATTGGTTCGTCTCAGACCTCGCCACCGGCCTGTACTCGCATCTGACCTTCCGGCGCGAGACCGACGAGCGGGAGCGCCCTGCCATCGCCGAGAACCTCCTGCGTCCGCTCCTGGCCGCCTATCGTCAGGAGCACGCCCTGGATGCCGACTGGCTGGGGCAGTTGCCGCTCTTCCTGCACTATCGCGAGCTGCTTCTGTACATCGTCTTTGTGAACACCTGGGGGGCCGAGTTGTCCCCCTGGCAGCGCAGCTTCCTGGAGCGCCAGGCCGAGCGGATCGCCCGCCAGATGCCCGTTGTCGACGCGGACCTATCTAGCCTGTGAACGTGCCCGGCACAGCGCCAGGCAGGGCCAGGTTGGCACGGCACCTGCCGGCTACTCCGGGCTCTTCCGCTGGTGGGAATACCGCGGTATAATGGCAGGCGAGGGGCGTGAGGCCGTGCTCTGAGCACGGGCCCGCGCCGCACGTCGCCGACAGGGATGGATAACCGTGGGGAAGCTCTCGGCCGAGAACGCCCAGCGCCTGGTGACCCACAACATCATACCGCGCCACTACCTGGCCACCGTGCTGGAGCGGGCCCTCGCCACGGGTGAGGAGGGCAGCCCCTCGCAGCGCCGCCTACGGCGCATGGTGTCGCACTCGGTGACCGTTCCCGGGTACGACAGCCCCTGGGATGCCCCCGAGGAGATCGGTCGGGAGGCCATTCTGGATGCGGCCATGGCCTCGGGCCCGCTGCTGCGCGCGGTGCTGCGCGCCTGGGCCCGCAGCCTTCCCGCGCTGCGGGGCCGCGTGGCTGACTACCTCGAAGAGGACGCCGGCTCGGGCGAGGGCGTCTCCACCTCCGACTGGACCCCGGACACCATGCGCGCGGCGGTAGCCGCGATCCGCCAGGAGACTCCGGACCTGGCCCACAACGACGTCGCCCTGATGCTGTGCTGGCTGGCCGACTATGTCCCCGTGCCGGAAGACCTCGCACCAGGGGAGCGCCTGCCGGGCCAGGCGCCGCGCGCCGAGGACGAAGGCCCCTACCGTCCGCGCTGGGAGCCGCTTCCCGAGCAGACCCTGCCCGTTCCCTGGGCTGACGGCGTGCAGCACTGGCAGATCATCTTCCGCGAGGTGCTCGAGGGGCTGCGCCAGCTGGCCGCGGATTCGGCGGTGTGGACGGCGGTCAACCACTTTGCCGAGTCTCTGCGGGCCCTTATCGATGAAAAGGCGCGCGAGCGCGCCACTGCACGCGCTCAGCTCCAGGAGGCGCTCGACGCCTTGCTGCGCGAGGCGGACGAAGACCTGGCCTTCTTTGGCCTGCAGGACATTCCGCGGTGGCGGCCAGAGCGTGCCCCGCTGGAGCGCATCCCCGCCCTGATCGATTCGATTGCTGACCTGCAGCGTTCGCTCGGCCGCCATCACGCCCTTCGACAGATGACCGCGGCCACGGTGAACGAGCAGCTCCTCCAGCGGATGCGCCTGCAGTCGCTCGAGAGCCGCGTGTATGAGACCTACGCCCGCCTGGCCAGCCTCCTCGGGGCGCGGGCAACCGAGGCACAGACCATCGAGCCGGAGCCTGCCGGGGCGCAGCCACCCCAGGCACCCTCTGCCGCGCCGAGCCTCACTATCACGGAGGCGGCTCGGTCAGCAGAGGATCGCCCCGCAACCCGCGCTGAGGCACCCCGGGAGGGCGGTTCGGGGGCTCCGGCTGAGACGGCCCCCTCGCCGGGAGTGCTTGCGGACGAGGTTGCTCCGGCGCGCCAGGTTGCCGAGGAAGGGGCGCTCGCCGTGGCGCCTCCTCTGGCCGAATCGTCGGCGCCGTCCCCGAGCGTGGCGCCCGCCACGCCAGGCATCGTCGAGACGGTGGACTCGGCTGGCGAGGCGCTGGTTGGCGAGGCGCTGGTTGGCGAGGCGCTGGTTGGCGAGGCGCTGGCCAGCGAGGCGCTGGCCAGCGAGGCGCTGGCTGGCGAGGCGCTGGCTGGCGAGGCGCTGGCCAGCGAAGCGCTGGCCAGCGAAGCGCTGGTTGGCGAGGCGCTGGCTGGCGAGGCGCTGGCCAGCGAAGCGCTGGCTGGCGAGGCGCTGGCCAGCGAAGCGCTGGCTGGCGAGGCACTGGTTGGCGAAGCGCTGGCTGGCGAAGCGCTGGTTGGAGAGCAGCCCGCTGCCGAGATGGCCCCGGAGGCCGAGGTCACTCCCGCGCCGGAGCCGGCCAACGTCGAGGAGGGCGAGCCTGAGCCACGCGTAGCGAGCGCGGTCGCGCCCGCGCCGGAATCTGCTTCGGAGGCTGCGGAGGCCGTAGGGGCCTTGGCAGCAGAAGAAGCGGCCCCCGAGGGCGACTTGACCTCGGGTAGCGCACCGCTTGCCGCTGCCACCCCCGTCGCGGATGCCGGCGGTACGCCGGCCGCCGCCCCGCTGGCTGAGCGACCCGCCGCGCCTCCGGTCACCGCATCAGAGACTGCGCCCGCTGCCCAGCCAGATGCTCCCTCCGCAGAGACCTACGCGGCAACCGCTCCGGCCCCGCCGCAGGCCCCGGGTGAGGAGGGCGACGAGGCCGCCTCCTGGTTCACCGACTTGGCCCAGTGGGAGCCTCTGCCGCGCGGCCGGCGCGGCGCTGCTTCGTCGGGTGCTTCCGCCGCACGGGCCCGCGGCGGGCTGGGGGGCTTCCTCTCCCGAATATGGCAGGCGGTCACCGGGCGGCGCGCCTCCCGCTAGCGTCATCGGGCGCGGAGGTGCCCCGACCATGACCCAGGATGCTACCTTTGGTTTCCCCTGGCCCGGCTCCCTCGTCGACGGCGACCTCGCCCTGGACCTCGTCGAGGCCCTGCCCGGTGACCCGCGCAGGGGCCGCGTGCCGATGCTCGTCTTCCACATGCGGCGCGTGGCCGACGGCGCCGCCATGGGCCGCCTCGACCTGCGCCTGGCCCTCACGCCCGCCCTGATCCAGTACGGCGGGCACATCGCCTACCGGGTGGAGCCCGAGTTCCGCGGGCACCACTATGCGGCGCGTTCCGTGCGCCTGATCATGCCGCGGGCCCGCGAGTTCGGCATGGATCACTTTTGGGTCACCTGTTCCCCGACGAACCTCGCCTCCCGCCGTACTTGCGAGCTGGCCGGTGGCCTACTGGTGGACATCGTGCCCCTCCCCCCCGGCGCAACGGAGGCCGAGCCCGGGCGCACTGGGTCATGCCGGTACCGTCTGCCCCTGACCCCGTAGGCGCCGGTCGCTTCCCTGGACAGATCCCCCACCCCGGGCCATACTGCGCACAGCCTCCATCTCACCTGCAAGGAGTTTGCTGATGGGCAAGCCATACCCCTCGCTGACCCGCGTCCCCCACATGCTGCACGGGGGCGACTATAACCCTGACCAATGGCTGCACGACCCGGCCATCCTCGCGGAGGACCTCCGCCTGATGCGCGCCGCCGGCGTGAACGCCGTCAGCGTCGGCATGTTCTCCTGGGCGGCCATCGAGCCCGACGAGGGACACTATACGTTCGACTGGTTGGACGACCTCATGGATCGCCTGGCCGAGAACGGCGTCTACGTGGCGCTCGGTACGCCCAGCGGCGCCAAGCCGGCCTGGATGTCTGACAAGTACCCCGAGATCCGCCGCATGACGGCCGACGGCCAGCGTGAGCCGCACCGCGCCCGCCACAATCACTGCCGCACCTCGCCGGTCTACCGGCATATGTGCGCCGAGATCAACACGCGCCTGGCCGAGCGCTACCGCGAGCACCCGGCCCTGATCCTGTGGCACGTGTCCAACGAGTACAACGGCGGCGAGTGCCACTGCCCCCTCTGCTACGACGCCTTTCGGCGTTGGCTCCAGAGCAAGTACGGCTCCCTCGAGGCCCTCAACCTGGCCTGGTGGACGGCGTTCTGGAGCCACACCTACACCTCCTGGGAGCAGATCCGCCCCGTAGACGCTAGCATTCACGGCCTGATGCTGGACTGGCAGCGCTTCACCACCTGGCAGACGGTGGAGTTCTTCCGCGCCGAGAGCGCCCCGCTGCGCAGCATCACCCCGCGGGTGCCGATCACGACCAACTTTATGGGCGTCAGCCAGACGCTGGACTACCGCATGCTGGCCCGCGAGGTGGACGTCATCTCCTGGGATTCCTACCCGCACTGGCACGGCCAGGTCGATGATGCCACGCTGGGGGCCCGCATCGGCTTTATCCACGACCTGAACCGCTCGCTCAAGGGCGGGCAGCCCTTTCTGCTGCTCGAGTGCACCCCCAGCGCCCAGCACAACATGCCCGCCATGCGCCTGAAGCGCCCCGGCGTGCACAGGCTGTCGTCGTTGCAGGCCGTCGCCCACGGGTCGGATTCGGTGATGTACTTTCAGTGGCGGGCGGGGCGCGGCGGGGCGGAGAAGCTCCATGGCGCCGTGGTCACCCACGACGGAACCAACAACACGCGCGTCTTTCGTGACGTCGCCGACGTCGGCGATCTGCTCTCCAAGCTGGACGACGTCGTGGGCACGGCCGTGCCCAGCCAGGTGGCCATCATCTATGACTGGCAGAACTCCTGGGCCATCGAGAACGCCCGCGGACCGCTGCTTCAGGGCAAGGCCTACACCGAGACCTGCCAGGCGCACTATGCGCCCTTCTGGCAACAGGGCATCCCCGTGGACATCATCGGCATGGAGGATGACCTGGCCAAGTATCGCCTGGTAGTGGCGCCCATGCTCTATATGATCCGTGGGGACCTCGCCGCGCGACTGGAGGCCTTTGTGCACGGCGGCGGGACCCTGGTGCTCACCTACTGGAGCGGCATCGTTGACGAGAACGATCTCTGCTTCCCCATGGGGCGGCCGGGGCCGTTGCGCTCGCTCATGGGCGTGTGGTGCGAGGAGACCGACGCCCTCTACCCGGGGCAGACCAACACCGTCGAACCGCTGCGAGCCAACCCGCTGGGGTTGCGCGGCACGTTCGCCTGCCGCGACCTCTGTGACCTCGTCCACCTGGAGGGCGCCGAGGTGCTCGCCTCCTACGGGCAGGACTTTTACAGCGGGCTGCCGGCCCTGACGGTCAACCAGGTTGG
>JAAZBY010000343.1 GCA_012513595.1 Chloroflexota bacterium | reverse complement strand
CACCATGGCGAGGAACATCTTGCGCAAGTTCTCGGCCTGCTGCTCATCGAGCTCGCCCTGGTCGACCTTGCTCTTGCGCTTTATCTGGCGCAGCTTGGTGACGCCGTCCACCAGGGTGGCCACCGTGTCGCCGAACTGGGCGGCCACGTCGTCGAGGGTGCGATCGGTGTCCTCGACGACGTCGTGTAGGACGCCGGCCACGATGGTGGGCATGTCCATGCGCAGGTCCGCCAGGATGGAGGCGACCTCGATCGGGTGCGTGACGTAGGGCTCGCCCGAGACGCGCATCTGGCTGTCATGCGCCTGGACGGCATAGTCGATGGCACGGGCAAGCAGGTCAACGGCCTCGGGGTGCAGGGCCCTGACCCGCTCAAAGAGCTCTTCGCGGTTGGCGATCATGGTCTGGGGATTGGCGTCCATAGGCTCAGTATACAGCATAGGTTTTCCAGCGACAAGGATTGCTAAACATAATCGAGAGCGCCCTTGGCGGGCGTTTTCTGCCTTACGCGGCGCTCCCAGGCCCAAAGGGTAGCCCCGGCCAAGAAGATGCCGGCCACGTCGGCCAGCCAGTCAGGAAACGTTGCGCAGCGCCCCGGCACAGCGATCTGGTGCAGCTCGTCGGACGCAGCATAGAAGGTGGCCCATACCAGCGCTGCCGCCAGGCGCCCTCGCCGCAGCAAGGGCGGCGGTGTGCCAGGGTCGCCCAGGGCCCACCACGTCAGCAGCGTCAGGGCGCCGAACAGGACAGCGTGGGCGGTATAGTCCACGAGGTGGTCGTGCAGGCCGATGGCCCGCCCAGGATGCGGCACCACCGGCTGGGCGGAGAGCCAGTAGATCAGGACCATCCAAGCCAGGAGGGGCAGCCAGCGGACGATGGCCGTGACGGCGCGGCGGGAGCGGGCGCTGGTGGGTTGCGGCAGGTTGGCCATGGCCTCAGATCCCTTCTCAGAAAGACAAATCCCGACGAGCGGTTCAGCGTCGCCGGGAGAAGAAGCGGTCGTAGCAGTTCATGACGATCAGGCCGATGAGGAGCGCCACCACATAGTCCCACTGGCCAGCCAGCACCAGGGCGGCCACCACGAGGACGAGGGCTACGTCAAGCCAGAAGATCGGTCGGGTTCCATCTTTCACGCGGTTGCTCGTATCGCTGCAAGCGGGCTCCATGGGATGTTGATTATACCAGGCCCCCGCCGCACCGCAAGGCGAGAAGACCGCAGGCGACCGCCATGGGCATGCTGCGGTGACGCAGGTGCCCCGCAGGGGGCTTGCCGCCGAGCCGCCTCTGCCTATAATGGGAGCGTCGCCCCGCCAGGGGTACCGCCACTGTCATTCGGTCGGGGGGAGTACGCTTGCAGGTCACCACGATTCTCGCCTTTTTCTTCTCTCTGGTCGTGCAGGTGGGGTTCCCCCTTAGCGTTGTCCTCTACTTTCGGCGCCGCACCCTGGCTCATTGGGCCCCGTTCTTCATGGGCGCCCTGGTCTACGTCATCTTTCAGCTGTTCACCTGGCTGCCCCTGAGCACGTACCTTGAGGCCGTGGCGGGCGCAGGCCTGCAAGAGGGGTTCGGCGCCTTCGCCTGGCTCTTGGCCATGGCGTTTGTGGGCAGCCTGCTGGAGGAGACCGGTCGCCTGTGGGGCTACCGCGTCCTTTTCTCTCGCACCGGCGAGGGGCTCACTTGGCCCAGCGGCGTGATGCTCGGCCTGGGGCATGCCGCGGTCGAGTCGATGTTGCTGATCGGCGGGCTGACGTTCGTCCATCTGCTGGCCTATGTGGCGCTGAACCTCCTCGGCCCCGAGGCGATCATCACCTCGGTGACGGCGGATGCCACGCCGGCCTTTCGGGAGGCGTTGCAGGCCATCGCCGATACCACCTGGGCCCAGCCGGTCGTGGTGGCCTTTGAGCGCATCGTGGGCCTGGTGCACCAGGTGGCCTGGGCGCTTTTGGTGATGCAGAGCCTCGTCTCGCGGCAGAAGCGCTGGTTCAGTTTCTCCGTGTTGTATCATGCTTCGGTGGCCGTGATCGTCCCGGGGCTGGTTCGCCTGTCCGGCTTTCCGCTGGCGGAGGCGGCCAACGCTCTTCTCGCCGGGCTGAGTATCTGGATCATCGTCTCGCTGAAGAAAACCGCCGCCGCTCCGGAGTGAGTCGCCAGGCTCCTCTTGCGGGGAACAGCAACACCCGGCATCTCTGCGATGCCGGGTGCTGCTATTGTCGGGCGGGGCGCTGACCTAGCGGAGCGTGTTCACCGGGAACTTGGGCGGGCGTCCCTGCAGCACGGCTACCAGATCCTCGGAGACCAACGACATCTTGACCAGGGCCTCTGCCGTGGAGGAGGCCACGTGCGGGGTGACCAGGATGTTGTCCAGGCTGAAGAAGGGATGGTCGCCCGGGGCCGGTTCCACCTCGTACACGTCGATGCCGGCGCCGGCGATGCCGCGGGCCCGCAGCACCTCGACCAGGGCCGCCTCGTCGACCACGGGGCCCCGTGACGTGTTGATAAAGTAGGCCGAGGGCTTCATCAGGCCGAACTCGCGCGCCCCCATCAACTTGTGCGTCGAGGGCAACAGCGGCACGTGCACGGTGACATAGTCGGCCAGCGGCAGGAGGTCGTGAAGGTCCAGGCGGCGGGCGCCCAGGCTCGCCTCGACCTCGGGCCAGGCCACCACGTCGCTGTAGAGGATGTTCATGTTGAGGCCCAGGCGGCAGATCTGTGCCACGCGCTGCCCGATGCGCCCAAAGCCCACCACGCCGAGGGTCTTGCCGTCCATCTCGACGCCCTGAACGCCGAGGCGCTCCTTGAAGCGGCCCGAGCGGGCCATGGCGTCGCAGGGGAGCAGCACCTTGGAGAGGGCCAGCATGAAGGCGACGGCGTGCTCGGCGACCGGCTCTACCGTGGCCTCGGGCGTGTTTACCACCTGAATGCCGTGGTCGGTGGCCGCCTCGAGGTCGATGTTGTCCACCCCGACGCCGTGGCGCCCTACTACCTTGAGGCGCGGCGCGTGTTCCATTATGCGACGGGACATGCGCCCGTTGCCACGGATCACGACCCCATCGATGTCGGCGATCTCGGCGATGATCGTATCTTCGTCGGTAGCGCTGGCCATGCGCACGGTGCCGGCCGCCTTGAGGACGTCGACGCCGGCCTGGTTCATCGGCTCATACAGCAAAAAGTTGAACACGGTTCGTCACCTCGACTCTACTGCAACTTGCCCATATCACGCAGGATAGCGATCAGGGTCTGGCGCGCCTGCCCCTCCAGCGAGCGGATAGGGGCCCGGCAGGGGCCGGCGGGCAGGCCCATCAGTTCCATGGCATCCTTGACCACCACTGGGAACGATCCCAGGGTGAAGGCGCGCCGCAACGGGGCCAGGCGCCGCTGGCGCTGCAAGGCCAGGTCGCGGTCGCCGGCCATGAAGGCGTCATAGATGCCCACGACCAGTTCCGGCGCCACGTTCGCCGTGGCCGCCACCGCCCCCACGCAGCCGTAAACGAGGCCGGCGTAGATCAGCGTGTCGCGCCCCATGAAGGTGCGAAAGTGCGGCGGGCATTCTTCGATGTAGGCCATGGTGTTGGTCAGGTCGCCGGAGGAGTCTTTGATGCCGGCAAAGTTGCCGGCCTCGCGGGCGATCGCGGCGGCCACCGCCGGCGTGATCGGCAGGGAGGTGCGGTCCGGGTTGCTGTAGGCCAGCACCGGGATGCTCACCGAGTTGGCGATGGCCACATAGTGGCGGCGCAACTCATCGGCCGACGGCCGGATGAAGAAGGGCGTGATCACCGAGACGGCGTCGGCGCCAGACCGCTCGGCGTGCCGGGTCAGTTCGATCGACTCGCGCGTCGTCACGGCGCCGGTCGAGGGCATCACGAACACGCGGCCGTCGGCCTCTTCGATCACCACGTCCATGACGCGCTTTTTCTCGTCGGTGGTGAGGGCCCAGAACTCGCCCTGGCTGCCGCTTGGGAACAGGCCGTGCACGCCGGCCCCCACCAAATAGTTCACGATCTGGCGCAGGGCGTCCTCGTTGATCGATTCATCCTGGCGAAAGGGGGTGACGACCGGGACGACGATCCCCTTGATCTCCTTACCCATCAGTCCTCCGTTCCTTGTGGGCCAACCGTCGGCTGGCGCAGGCGCGGACGGCATTCTAGCATGTTCGCACCCGCGCACCAACGGCGCGCGGCGACCTTACCTGCCCTCCGTAGGCGCCCCGGGCGTCTTCTCCGCCTCGGCGAGGAGCCTCTCCACCTGGTACCCGGAGGCATCCGCAGCGCACTGCAGCGCATATAGGGCGCTGGCGCGGGAGGCCAGCCAGCGGGCCACCTCCGGGCCCTGGCTGCCGCGCCGGGCCTGGGCGGCCACGGCCGCGGCCAACAACATCCAGCGTAGCAGCTCTTCAAACGACTCTTTGTGGAACCAGAGGACGCCGTCAAAGCGATGCAGCCCGACGAACTGCTGGGTGGCCTCGTCCTGCAGCCAGCGCCCCAGGATCTGGCGCGGCGCCTCCGAGACGGGCCCGCCCTCGAGCCAATCCTGGTGCGCGATGAGCACGCCAATGCGCTCCACGGCACGGCGGGCCTCCGCCTCGCTCAGCCCGAGGTCCTGAAGCGTGCCGGCGACGGTCTTGCCCAGCAGCCATTCGTCCAGCCAGGCGCGGCTGAGCAGGGCCGGGCTGGCCTCTCCGCTCACTTGCCCGAGGGCGTGGGTAAAGACCCAACCGAGGATGGTGCCCCAGGTGGGCGCTTTCTCGGCGAGGGCGGCGCGCACCTGGCCGGCCGCCCACTCCTGGGCCGGGGGCAAGTCCTTGGGCAGGGCCTCGGCGGCCGCCGCCAGGCGCAGCGCCCCATTCAGGCGGGCGACAATCGCGCGCGCGACGCCGGCCTGATCCCCCTGGCCCTGGATCTCATGGCGGACGGCCCGCAACAGGGCGGCCACGTCCTCCTCCACACGGCGGAGGAGGGGCGCGTCCGGCGCTTCGGTGGCGCTGCGCGCGCCGCACGCCATCAGCCGCCCGAAGGAGTCCGCATTGGCCAGGCGGCGGAACGGATCGAGGATGGGCCACAGGGCCAGCTCGGTGGCGGCCTCGGCGACGCTGGGCACGCCGCGGCCGTTCAGGTGGGCGGCCAGGTTGGCGTAGCGGCGCGCCTCGTCATCCCAGACCTCGCGGAAATCCAGGAAGACCTGGTACTTGTACGCCCCCAGCTCCACGTAGAGGCCCTGGCGGCACATCTCGGCGCTCGAACGGATGTATTCCAGCCCGCTGATGTGGTCACGGAAGAGGCAAAAGGCCTCGGGGTGGTCGTGCAGGCCCAGGCTCTCGCCGAGGGTCTTTTGGACCAGGTGCCCGTCGCCCGGCTCGGCCAGCGACGCGTAGGCGGCCGAGGTCGAGATCCAGCCGCTGGCCTCGGCGTAGCGGTTGTGAAAGACGACCAGGGCCCCCTCGTCGCCAGCCCGGTTTGAGTAGGCAAAAACGTTCTCATCCACGTACCCGGCCGGGTTGTAGAGGTCGTAGAGCAGGAACTCCTCCGCTTCGGCAAAGAGGTGGCGGCGCCGGAGCAGCGGGAAGACCTCCCGCTCGTGCCGTGCGATGAGGGCCGCGTTGGGCTGCTCGTCCCAGTAGGCGCGGCGGTACTCCATGCCGTACTTTTCGGCGTAACCCTCGACCTGGCCGTGGCCGAACATCGGCAGCCCGGGCATGGTGGCCATCATGATGCAGACGCCAAAGTACTTGTCGTCCTGGCCGAACTGGTCCACGGCGGTACGCTCGTCCGGGTTGTTCATAAAGTTCACGTAGCGCTTGAGGATGCGCGGGTCGAACTCGAGGGTGTTCTTGATCACCGCGCGGTACTCGGCGTTCTTTTCGTCGCGGAGCATGTTCATGAAGGCGCTGTTGTACACCCGATGCATGCCCAGCGTGCGCACAAAGTAGCCTTCCATCAGCCAGAAAGCCTCGGCGAGGAAGAGCGTGTCGGGCGCCTCCAGCGCGGCGCGATCGACCACCTCGCGCCAGAACTCGCCGGGCATCAGGGCGTCGAAGGCCTCTTTGGACAGCCCGTGCTCGGAACGCGAGGGGATCGCCCCGCCGCTGCCCGGTTGCGGGTACCAGAGGCGCTGAAAGTGGGTCCTCGCCAGGGTCATGGCCGCGTCAAAGCGGACGATCGGGAACTGCCTGGCCACGTGGAGGATCAGCTGGGTGACGGCCTCGCGCACGTCGGCCCGTAAAAAGTCGAGCTGGGCCGTGTCGTTCCAGGGCATGGTGGTGCCGTCGTTGCCATGGTAGATGTACCGCTCGCTGCCCGTCCAGCGGTCGACGCGCTTGAACACGACGGCGGCATCGCTGCGGTCATAATAGTGGTCCTCGAGCAGGATGCCGACGCGCTCGTCGTGCGAGAGGTCCGGCCCGCGGAAGGTGTAGCCGGGGAAAGGGCTGTGATCCAGACCGATGAACCAGTCGGGGTGCTCGGTCACCCAGCGAGAGTCGATGCCCATGTGGTTGGGTACCATGTCACTGGCCAGGCGGATCCCGCGGCGCCAGGCGCGTTCGCGCAGGTTGGCGCAGGCCAAATCGCCCCCCAGATCTGCGGCGACCGTATAGTCGTAGACCGAGTACGCCGAGGCGACCGCCTCGGGGTTGCCCATCATCTGCTTGATGCGTTGTGAGGCGGGGCTGCGCTCCCACAGCCCGATGAGCCACAGCCCGTTGACCCCGCGGCTGGCCAGGAGGTCCAGCTCCTCGTCAGGGACCTGATCGAGCCGGGTGATGGCGCGGCCGAACTGCTTGGAGAGCTGGTCCAGCCAGACGTAGGTGTGCTTGGCGATGAGGACCGTCTGGGGCATCCAGTCCAGGTCGGGGCTAAAGCGCTCCTCCTCGAGGGCCAGCGGGCCAAAGTCGTAGACGCGCGCGGGCCCGGGGCCGGCAAAGGTGACCTTCTCCTCCTCGCGGATCATGTCGAGCCCGCCGAGGAGGCGCTGGAAGGCGCGGCCTACCAGCGATCCCCAGTGATCGCGGAGGAAGGCGAGCTGTTCGGCCAGCGAGTTCGGGGCGACCAGGGCCGGGGCGCGCAGCATGTCGATCAGGTTCTGCTTGTCAGGGCCGAAGGGCGGCTGCGTGGCAAAGAAGGCGTGCAGGCCGTCCATCAGGCGCCGGTAGGAGGTCTCTCGCTGCAGGGCGGCATCGTCGAACAGCTCGTGGTAGGGCGCAAAGGCCGGGTTGAGGTTCTCCAGCCAGAGCATCAACATCTCTTCGAGGAGCACCTGGCGGTGCGGCACGCCCGCCGTGGTGCCGTTCAGGTAGTCCTCGGCCGATACCTCTCCCCGGTGGACGGCCAGCGGGGGAAAGTCGCGCGCGAACCTGAGCAGGGCGGCGTCGACGGCCTCGCCCCCGGCGTGAGCCGACAGCCACTCGAGGGCCTGGGCCAGCGCGGAGGGGTTCACCTGCTCGCGGTATTGGGCCACGACGTAATGGCAGATCTCGTCGATGAGGCCCATGGCGTTGATGTCGCTGGCGCGCACCGCCTGCTCGGGGGAGCGGGCCAGATCGCGGGTGGCGTTCATCTTCTGGGCAAAGACGCGCGCGGCATACGCGTCGGCGATGAGGCAGTTGCCCGTCAGGGCAAAGAGCGCGTCATCAAAGAGGTAGCGTTCGCGCGCGAGTCGGGCGATGTGGAACTCCATCCGTGGCGCACTGGGGATCGGCATGAGGCATCCTCTCGGCTAGCCGGGCCTACCTGCGGTCCGCCCTGGGCGCGGTCGACCGGGCGCATTCTAGCATTGACGGCCCTCCGGGACAATGCCTCCCCCGGGGTGCCGCCCGCCCTGCTTTGACATACCCCCGGCGGGCAACCATAATGTCCCCATACTCAGCGTTACGAGGAGGCCCTGCCCCATGTTGGAACAGCTGCGCCGCCAGGTCTGTGAGGCCAACCTGATGCTCCCCAAGAGCGGCCTGGTCACCTGGACCAGCGGTAACGTCAGCGGGCGCGATCCCGAGACCGGCCTGGTGGTCATCAAGCCCAGCGGCGTGCGCTATGAGAAGATGACCCCCGCCGACATGGTCGTCATTGACCTGGAGGGGAACATCGTCGAGGGGCCCCTGGTGCCCTCGGTCGACGCGCCGACGCATCTAGTCGTCTACCGGCAGCGCCCCGACGTCGGCGGCGTGGTGCACACCCATTCGCCGTACGCCACGGCCTTTGCCGCCCTGGGCAAGCCGATCCCGGTATACCTGACGGCCATTGCCGACGAGTTTGGCTGCGGCATCCCGGTCGGCGATTACGCCCAGATCGGCGGCGAAGAGATCGGGCTGGAGATCGTGCGCTCCATTGGCGACAGCCCCGCCATCCTGATGAAGAACCACGGCGTGTTCACCATCGGCCCCAACGCCATGGCCGCCGTCAAGGCCGCCGTGATGACCGAGGACGTGGCCCGCACCGTCTTTTTCGCCCTGCAGATGGGGCAGCCCGAGGAGATCCCCGCCGACGAGGTGGCCCGCGCACACCGGCGCTACGTCGAGCAGTACGGGCAGCGCTAGCCCCCACCCTACCAGACCAAGGCTGGAACCTGTATGCCTACCGATCACGTGCGTTTATCCGAACCCCGCCATACCTCGCAGATCACACTGCCCGATGGGCGCACCTTTGAGGGACCCGCCGGCACCAGCCTGCAAGAGTTCCTCAACGCGGCCTACCCGGACTGCCCCGCGCCGATCGTGGCCGCTCTGGTCAACGGCAGCCTGCGTGAGCTGACGGCCAAGGTCCGTCGCGACTGCGAGGTGGTGCCCATCGATATGACCACCTCCGACGGCATGCGCATCTTTCACCGCTCGCTGACCCTCCTGCTGGTGGTGGCCATGCACGAAGTCTACCCGGAGGCGCGCGTGACGGTGGACTTTTCCGTCACCCTCGGCGGGTTCTTTTGCGCGGTGGAGGGGCGCGAACCCCTGAACGAGGCGGAGCTTCAGGCCGTCGAACAGCGCATGCGAGATCGTGGCTGCCGACGAGCCCATCGTCCGTGAGGACATGTCCATACAGCGGGCCATCGAGATGTTCGCCGCCCAGGGGGATGACTCCAAGGTGCGTCTGCTGCAGTACAGTGAGTCGGATCACGTCAGCGTCTATCAGCTGCGCGGCGTGCGGGACTATTTCTACGGCTACATGATGCCGAGCACCGGCCAGATGACCTGCTTTGCCCTGCAGTTGGTGCCTCCTGGGTTTGTGCTGCGGCTGCCGCGCCGGCAGCACCCCACTCGGCTTACCGCCCACCGCGACTATCCCAAGCTCACCAAGGTGTTCCACGAGTACGGCCACTGGCTGGACATCCTCGGGATCGGCGACGTGGGCGCGCTGAACGCGGTCGTGGGGGGAGATGGCCTGCGCCAGGCCATCCTGGTGGCCGAGGCGCTCCACGAAAAGAACATTGCCGACATCGCCGACGACATCGTCCGCAAACGCGAACACGTACGCCTGGTGTTCATCGCCGGACCGTCGTCCTCCGGCAAGACGACCTTCGCCCGCCGGCTGGCCATTCAGCTCATGGTGAACGGTCTGCGCCCCTATGCCATCGGGCTGGACGACTACTTTGTGGACCGGGACCTGACGCCCCGCGATCCCAACGGCGACTATGACTTTGAGTCGCTCGAGGCGGTCGACCTCGATCTCTTTAGCCAGCAACTGCTGGACCTGGCCGACGGTAAGGTCGTCCGCCCGGCCCGCTACAACTTTCAGACGGGCAAAAGCGAGCGCGGCGAGCCGGTGCAGCTGCCGGAAGACACCATGTTCCTCATTGAGGGGATCCATGGCATGAACCCGGCGGTGGTGGAGCGGCTGGGCAGCGAGAGGACCTACCGCATCTACGTCTCTGCGCTGACCCAGCTGAACATCGACCACCACAACCGCGTCCCCACGACCGACACCCGCCTGCTGCGGCGTATGGTGCGCGATGCGCAGTATCGGGGCTACTCGGCGCGCGATACGATCCAGCGGTGGGAAAGCGTGCGCCGCGGTGAGGAGCGCTTTATCTTTCCGTACCAGGAGAACGCCGACGTGATGTTCAACTCGGCGCTGGTGTATGAGCTGGCCGTGCTCAAGCCCTTTGCCGAGCCGCTCCTTCTACGGGTGCCCCGCGGCACGATGGAGTACATCGAGGCCCGGCGGCTGCTCGCCTTCCTGCGCTGGGTGCGCCCCTGCACTGCCGAGTTTGTGCCTGACAACTCGATCCTGCGCGAGTTTATCGGCGGCTCGATCCTGCAGGACTTTTTCCTGTAGGCCGATCTCCGGACCGACAAAGACGCCGCGACGCGCGCCTTGTTGGCGCGCGTCGCAGCGTTTGTTCTATTCCCCTGGTTACTGGCCCAGCTGCTCCTCGGGGCGCACCTTCCGATGGATGAACGACACGGCCACACTGGGCCCGGAGGCCGTCAGGCGGTGAATCCGGCCGCGGGAAATCACCGTCATCTCGCCGGCGCGCAGGGCCAGGGGCCCTTGCTCGCTGCCGATGCCCAGCTCCCCCTCGATGAGGTAGAGCAACTCGTCATGGCCGGCGTGGCTGTGCCAGGGCGTGTCCTCTCGGGGGCGCACGATGCGCAGCGACATGCCGTCGGCGCTGGCCAGCGCCAGGGGCTCGCGGGGCCGATCTTCCTCGTTCCCGCCGGCCAAGGCGGACCAGCGTTGCAGTCGCCCCGGTTCCCCCTCGGCCCCGAAGCGCCCGCGCCCGTTCCGGCGTTCCGGGTCTCCTTGGGCCTGGAATAGGAGCACGATGGTGCGCGCCAACGAGCCGGACGAGTGCGCCACCCCCTGGGGTACCACGGCGAACTCGTGGCGGCGCAGGGTGGCCTCGCCCCAGTCCGTGTCCAGGGTCAGCGCGCCGCTGTGCACGTAGAACAGCTCATCCTGCATGCTGTGACGGTGCCGGGCCACCACGCCGGTGCAGAGGTACAGGTAGACGGCAAAGTGGTCCACCTCGGCGACGCGCTGCATGACAAAGGGCTCTGTCAGCGCTTCTGCCAGGGCGTCGATGTCGACCTTTTCCGGGGGCATCGGCAAGGGCTCTCCTTGGTTGGGGCGGTCAGGCGAGGCCGGTGATGGGCAGGGCGCCAGACGCGTAGACGATCTCTCCGCCCACCACGGTCAGGTCGACCTGCAGGTCGGCGTTGAGCACGATCAGGTCAGCGTCGAGCCCCACCGCGAGGGACCCCTTGCGCCCCAGCAAGCCCAGTTCGCGGGCTGGGACGGCGGTGGCCATCGGCAGCGCCTCGGGCAACGGCAACCCCGTGGCGGCCATCATGTTGGCCAGGGCGCGCTCCAGCGTCAGGGTGGAGCCCGCCAGGTTCCCGCTGGCGAGGCGGGCCACCCCGCCCTGCACGGTCACCCCTAGGCCGCCCAACGTATACTGGCCGTCCGGCATCCCCGCGCCGCGCATGGCGTCGGTCACCAGGGCGATGGCGTCCGTCCCCTTGGCCCGCCAGGCCAGGAGAAGCGCACCCGGGTGGACGTGGATGTTGTCGGCGATCAGCTCGCAGGTCAGCCCGGACATGGCCAGGGCCGCGCCGACGACGCCGGGCTGGCGGTGATGCAGGGGTTCCATGCCGTTGAACAGGTGGGTCACATGGCGGAGGCCCCGCTGCGCCGCGGCAGCCATCTCTTCGTAGGTGGCCCGCGTGTGCCCCGCCGATACGACCGCCCCTCGGGCGGTGGCGGCCTCCAGCAATGCGCCGGCGCCGGGGAGCTCCGGGGCCAGGGTCAGCATGCGGACCACGCCGGTATCCAGGAGGGGGTGGAGCTCATCGAGGGCAGCAGCCCGCACGTGGGCGGCGTCCTGGGCGCCGAGCCGGCCGGGATCCAGGAAGGGCCCCTCGACGTGCGCGCCGAGCAGGGCCGCCCCGCCCGTCCCCTCGGCCATCGTCGTGGAGACGTTTTGCAGGGCGGCCAGCACCCCCGCGAGCGACGAGGTGACGGTGGTGGCCAGGAACCCGGTGACGCCGTGCCGGGCGTAAAAGCGTGCCATGGCGCGGAGCGCCGCGGGGGTGGCGTCCATCGTATCGGCCCCGACGGCGCCGTGGGCGTGCAGGTCGATGAACCCCGGGGCCAGGGTGCGCCCGGCCAAGTTCACGCGCTGCCCGGCCAGGCCGGCCGGGGGATCCCCCTCGCCGAGGGCAGCGATGCGCCCGCCGTCAGCCTGCAGCCACCCGCGGGGCAGGTAGCCCCCGCGCGTACAGACGGGCCCCCCGTGGAAGAGGATAGGCGTCATCGGCGGGGCCCGCCCCTAGCCCTCGCGCCCGACGGCCAGGAAGCGCGCATAGGCCTCATCCCAGCGGTCGCTCGCGCGCGGCTCATAGCGCACCACGTCGAAGGAGCGGCGTACTACCTCGCGCGCGTCGGCCAGCGAGCCGAGGCGACCGCGCCCCAGCGCCTGCATCAGGACGTTCCCGGCCGCGGTGGCCTCCACCGGCCCGGCCACAACCGGCCGGTTCGTGGCGTCGGCGGCCAGCTGGCACAGCAGGCGGTTCTGCGAGCCCCCGCCGACGATGTGGATGGTGTTCAGCCGGCGGCCCAGCATCACCTCGAGCCGCTGGAGCACCCAGCGGTACTTGAGCGCCAGGCTCTCCAGCGCAGTACGCAACACCTCTCCGCGCGAGGCCGGGACGCGTTGGCCGCTGGCACGGCAGAACTCGCTGATACGGGCCGGCATGTCTCCCGGACGCAGGAACTCGTGGGCGTCAGGGTCTACCAGCGGGCCAAAGGCGGGCGCCTCCGCGGCCATCTGCGTCAGCTCGTCGTAGGAGTACTCCTGGCCCTCGGCGGCCCAGATGCGCCGGCATTCCTGCACCAGCCACAGCCCCATGATGTTCTTGAGCAGGCGGTACGTGCCACACACGCCGCCCTCGTTGGTAAAGTTGAAGGCCAGGCTGTCGGCCGTGATCACCGGTTCCGCCACCTCGACGCCCATCAGCGACCAGGTGCCCGAGCTGATGTAGGCAAAGTCCTGCCCCTCGGCCGGCACCGCCGCCACGGCCGAACCGGTGTCGTGGCAGGCGGGCACCATCACCGGTGTGGCGCCCAGGCCAACCTCCTCGGCCAGGCCGGCGTGTAGCGGGCCGATCACCGTGCCGGGCTGCACCACCGGCTGAAAGATGCGCGTGGGCAGGTCTAGCCGCTTCAGCAGGTCCCAGGCCCAGTCTCCCGTGCGCGGGTTGAAGCACTGCGTCGTCGTCGCGTCAGAGAACTCGCAGGCCTTGATGCCGGTCAGCCAAAAGTTGAGTAGATCGGGCATCATCAGGAAGGTGTGGGCGGCGTCAAGAGCGGCGTCACCCTGCCGCCGCATGGCCAGCAGCTGGTAGAGAGAGTTGATCTCCATGAACTGGATGCCCGTCTGGCCAAAGATCTCCTCGCGGGGCACGGCCTCAAAGGCCGCCGCGAGCATGCCCTCGGTGCGCGGGTCGCGGTAGTGTCGGGGATTGCCGAGCAGCTGATCGTCCCGCCCGAGAAGGGCAAAGTCGACGCCCCAGGTATCCAGCCCGATGCCGTCCAGCTGGCCGCCGTGCTCACGCCGGTAGAGGCTCAGGCCGTCCCTGATCTCCTGGAAGAGGCGCAGGGCGTCCCAGTAGAGCCCATCCAGAACGCGCACGGGGCCGTTGGCGAAGCGACACAGCGTGGAGAGCTGCAGGGTGGTGCCGTCAAGGCGGCCCAGAATCGCGCGGCCGCTCTCGGCGCCGAGGTCAAAGGCAAGGTAGTTGCTCGTCTGAGGCATAGGTCGGGCTCCTTTGGCTCGTCTACCGGGCCATTATAGGCGACCCAACGGACCCGCACAAAGGCCGACCGCTGCCGGCACCGGCCGGCCAGAAAAACGGCCTACACGAGAGAATAGAAGGGGCGAGCGGAGAAACCCAGGGGCGGCGCGCCCATTCAGGACGCCGCCGGGCCCGCGGCGGGCAGCTCGAAGATCAGCGTGGCCCCCTGTTGCGGGGCGCTCTCCGCCCACAGGCGCCCGCCGTGGCGTTCGACGATGGAGCGGGCAATGGCCAGCCCCAAGCCCGAACCCCCACCGCTGCGGGGGCGGGCCTTGTCGCTGCGGTAGAAGCGGTCGAACACGCTGCCGAGTTGCTCGGCCGGGATGCCGGGGCCACTATCCTGCACGCGGAACTGCACGACGCCATCGGCCAGGTGGGCCGACAGGGCGATCCTCCCGCCCTCGGGCGTATACCGGCGGGCGTTGCTCAGCAGATTGTGCAGCACCTGAATGATGCGGTCCCTGTCCACGTTCACCATCGGCAGGTCAGGGGCGACGTCCAGAACCAGGCGCAGGCCCTGCGCCTCGGCGTCGGCAGAGTGGGCGGCGGCGGCCGCCTGGAGCAGCAGGGCCGGCTCGGTGGGCTGTCGCTCGAGCGATAGCTCCCCCGCATCCGAGAGGGACAGTGTGTGCAGGTCATCCACCAGCCGGGTCAGGCGGCGGGCCTCGTCGTAGATGATGTCCAAGGACTCTTGGGTGGGCTCCAGAACGCCGTCGGCCAACGCCTCGGCGTGCCCCAGGATCAGGCTGAGCGGCGTGCGCAGCTCGTGAGAGATGTCGGCGGTCATCTGCCGCCGCTGCGCCTGCGCCTGGACCAGGTCGCTGCTCAGCTGGTTGAAGGAGCGGGCCAGGGCGCCGAGCTCGTCGTCGCTGCGCACCGCGATGCGCTGCGCCAGGTCTCCGCGCGACATGGCCTGGGTGGCGCGGGTGAGTTCGCGCAGGGGCGAGGTCATCGAGCGGGCCAGGAGCACGCCGAGGAGCAGGGCGATCCCCGTGCCCCCCAACCCGCCCAGCCCCAGGGCCAGGTAGAAGCGCGCCATGAAGCGGTCAAAGGGACGGTTCATGACCGATGGCTCATAGCCCAACAGCAGCCGCCCCACCTCTCGGCCGTCGACCAGTACGGGGGTGCCCTGGGCGTACTCCTGCGGCGGTACCTTCGCCCCAAGGCGGTAGCCGCGCCCGGCCATCACGATGGAGCGGTCGGCGCTGGCCACCAGCAGGTGGTCGCGAGGGATGAAGGGCAGCCCCTCGCGGGGGCCACCCGGCCCGCCGGGCGGCGCCTCCGGGCCGCCAAGGACCATCTGCTCCGTCAGCCCGGCCCAGCCGCCGTTCTCCACGTAGGTCTCGGCCAGCCTGGTGGCGATGCTCGAGCGGCTCTGAGCGACCACAAAGATGCCGAACTCGGACGTGGTGACCCGCCAGATGTACAGGCCCGCCAGCACGATGCCGAGCAGGCTGACGATAAGGAAGGCGACGATCAGACGCGTGTACAAGGACCGCATGGCTCACTCCGGGGCGAAGCGATAGCCCACACCGTATACCGTCTCCACGTAACGTGGGCGACGCGGATCCGGCTCAATCTTGGCGCGCAGGTTGCGGACGTGCACATCGATGGTGCGCTCATAGCCCTCGTAGATGACCCCCTGCACCTCGGCAAGGAGCTCCGGCCGCGAGTAGACCCGCCCCGGCGCGGCCATCAGCGCCGAGAGGAGGTCGAACTCCGAAGGGGTCAGGTCCACCGGGCGCCCACCGACCAGAACCTGGCGCGTACCGCGGTCCAGCACGACGTCGGCGGCGCGCAAGACCTCGGCCTCGGGCGGCTGCAGGCCGCTTCGGCGCAACATGGCGCGCACCCGGGCTACCAACACCCGCGGGCTGAACGGCTTGGTCACGTATTCGTCGGCGCCCAGCTCGAGGCCCAGAACAGCGTCGGCGTCCTCCACCCGGGCGGTGAGCATGATGACCGGGGCGGTGCCGTGCTCCTCGGCACGATAGTGCCGCATGAACTCGTAGCCGTCCATCACCGGCATCATCACGTCGAGGATGATGAGGTCGGGCTTTTGCCGCGCCAGATGCAGCGCCTCCCGCCCGTTGGAGGCGGTGGTGACCGCAAAGTCCTCCCGCGCCAGGTACTGGCGCAGCAGGGAGCGGACGCGCTCCTCGTCGTCCACCACCAGAATGGCCTTGGTCATCTTGACTGCTCCCGATACATCGCGCCGCTCACTCGTAGCGCAGGGCGTCGATGGGGTTCAGCGCGGCGGCCCGGCTGGCCGGGTAGATTCCGAAAAAGAGCCCCACGCCCACCGATACCCCGAGCGCCATGACCACGCTTTGCCCCGTCACAATGGCCCGCGAGCCGCCCAGGAGCGGCGTTACGATCCCGGCGCCGCCGTAACCGAGCGCCACGCCCATGGCGCCCCCCACCACGCTGAGGACGACCGCCTCGACCAGGAACTGGGTCAGGATGTCGCGCCGGCGGGCCCCGACGGCCTTGCGGATGCCGATCTCGCGGGTGCGCTCCGTCACCGATACCAACATGATATTCATGATCCCGATTCCTCCAACGACCAGCGAGATCGAGGCGATGCTGCCCAAGAGCACCGAGAAGGTCTGGGCCGTCTCCTGGACCATCTCCACCATCTGCGTCTGGTTCTGGATGATGAAATCGGCGGTCTGCGTGGAGGCAAGGCCATGGCTAGCTCGCAGGATAGTCGTGAGCTCGCTCACGGCATAGTCCATCTTGTCGGCAGAGACGGCTTGCACCAGGATGGCCGATAGCGACCGGTTGCCCGCCCCGCCGAAACGGATCTGCGCCGTGCTCAGGGGGATCAGGACGCTGCTATCCAGGTCCTGCACGCCGGTGCCCTTGGTGGTCATGACGCCGATGACGAGGTAGTTCTGTCGGTTGATCTTGACCGTCTTGCCCACCGGGCTGCCCGCCAGCGTGCCAAAGAGATCCTCGGCCACCGCAGACCCCAGTACCACGACCTTGGCATGGGTCGAATCATCGAGGCTCTCGACGAAGCGGCCCTGCTCGACCGCCCAGTCGCGCACCGTGCGATACTCCGGGGTGACGCCCAGCACCGAGGCCCGCGTGTTGTTGCTCCCATAGACCACCTGGCCGTTCGTCGAGTACTGAGGGGCGATGGTGGCGATCGAGGTGCTCAGGCGGCGAATGGCCTGGACGTCCGTCTCGCTGAGCGCCTGTGTACCTGCGGAGCTCTGCGCCACGCCCCGGTAAAAGGTGGGGCGCGCCGAGATCGTCAGCAGGTTGGACCCCAGGCTGGCAAAGCGCTCGGCGACTTCGGCCTGGGTTCCGGCGCCGGCCGCCACCAGGGCGATCACGGCGGCCACGCCGATGATCATGCCCAGCATGGTGAGCGCGGCGCGTAGCTTGTTGGCGGCGATCGATTGCAGCGCTACCCGGATGCTTTCCAACATGTTCACCGGATCATCTCCCTATCCCGCCGATCGGCATCATGAAACCGCCCTCCTCGGCACGGCCGCGGAACGGATTCTGGGAAGAGGTAGTGGAGGCCATCTGGACGAGGACGCGGTCGCCCTCGACGAGGCCACGGAGGACCTCGACGTACTGGCCATCGTCGAGGCCGGTCTCGACGCGAGCGGTGGAGGTAGAGCCGTCGGCCTCCTGGAGGAGGACATAGTTGCCGGCGTCGTCCTGGAGGATGGCGAGGATGGGGAGGAGGAGGGCGTCTTGGCGCTGGCCGGTGACGATGGTGACGTTGGCGGTCATGCCGGGGAGGAGGGCGGCGTTCTGGGCGCCGGTGAGGCTGACGGGGACGGGATAGGTGACGACGTTCTGGGCGAGGGTACCCTCGAGGCGGACCTCGAGGACCTGGCCGGAGAAGCGTTGGCCGGGGAGGGAGTCGAAGGTGATGGTAGCCTGCAGGCCGATGGTGACCTGGGCGATATCGGTTTCGTCGATGGTGGCGATGACGCGGAGGTCAGAGAGGTCGGCGAGGGTGAGGACGGTGGTGGAGGAGGTGAGGAGGTCACCGACCTGAGCGGGTACGGAGACGACGGTGCCATCGAAGGGGGCGCGGAGGGCGGCGTCGTGGAGGGTTTGTTGGGCGGTGGTGAGGGTGGCGAGGGCGGCGTCGTAGCGGGCCTGGGCGAGGAGGACGTCCTTCTCGGCGGGGCCGGCGGAGAGGGTGGCGAGGTGGTCCTGGGCCTGGGCGAGGGAGAGGCTGGCCTGGGCGGCCCTGTTCTGGGCCTGGGAGAGGGCCAGGGCGGT
>JAAZBY010000342.1 GCA_012513595.1 Chloroflexota bacterium | reverse complement strand
GGCGCGGCCATGACCGGCCTGCGCCCCGTGGCCGAGCTGATGTACGTCGACTTTACCCCCCTGGCCATGGACCAGTTGGCCAACCAGGGAGCCAAGAACCGCTACATGTTCGGCGGCAAGACCCGCGTGCCCATGGTCGTCCGCACCGAGGGTGGGGCGGGGCGCAGCATCGCCGCGCACCACTCCCAGAGCCTCGAGGCGCTGTGGACACACTTCCCCGGGATCTATGTGGTCATGCCGGCCACGCCGTACGACGCCAAGGGCCTGCTCAAGGCGGCCATCCGCGACGACAACCCGGTGATGTTCATCGAGCACAAGATGCTCTACGGCAACAAGGGCCCGGTGCCGGCCGAGGACTATACTATCCCGCTGGGCCTGGCCGACGTGAAGCGCGAGGGCACCGACGTCACGGTGATCTCTTACTCGCGCATGGTGCTCCGCGCGCTGGAGGCCGCCGAGGTGCTGGCCGCCGAGGGGATCAGCGTCGAGGTCGTCGACCTGCGCTCGCTCAAGCCGCTGGACATGGAGACGGTGGTCGCCTCGGTACGCAAGACGGGGCGCGTGGTCGGGGTGACGGAGGCCTACAAGACGGGCTCCTTCATCAGCGAGCTGATCGCCCAGATCAACGAGACTGCCTTTGACTGGCTGGACGCCCCGATCGTGCGCGTGGCCGCCCGGGACGTGCCCGTGCCCATGGCCGAAAGCCTCGAAGACGCGGCCATTCCCAACGTCGACGCCATCATCGCCGGCATCCGCCAGGCGCTGCGCTGACCACCGGCCGCCCCAGGGTCGGCGGTACCACGCGAAGGGAGACAGAATGGCTACAGTCGTAAACCTGCCCAAACTGGGCCAGACCATGGAGGCTGGCCTGATCGTCGAGTGGCTCAAGGCGGAGGGCGACCCCGTCAGCCGCGGTGACGTGCTCTTTACGCTCGAGTCAGACAAGGCCGTGCTGGAAGTGGAAGCGCGGGCCAAGGGCGTGCTGCGGCGCATCTTGCTGGACAAGGGCATCAAGGTGCCGGTCGGCACGCCGGTGGCCATCATCGGCCAGCCCGACGAGGACATCTCCGCGCTGCTGGCCGAGAGCGGTCAGCCCGAAGCGGCCGAGGCGGAGACCGCCGCGGAGACTGCCGTAGAGGCTCTCGCGGAGCCAGGCGCGCAGGGCGCGGAGCCCTTTGCGCCCGAGGAGGCCCCTGCCGGGCGGGTGTTTGCCTCCCCGCGGGCCCGGCGCCTGGCCGGTGAGCGCGGCGTGGCGATCGGCGCGCTGCGCGGCAGCGGCCCCGAGGGGCGCATCGTCGAGAAGGACGTCCTCGCCCACCTGGCGGCGCAGCCGGCGGCCACGCCGCTGGCCCGCCGTGAGGCGGAGCGGCTGGGCATCCCGCTGGCCGGGGTGAGCGCCGCCGGCCCGCGGGTGCGCCAGGCCGACGTGGCCGCCGCGGCGGCCCCCGCCGCCATGGCCCCCACGGCCGCAGAGGTGCCCGGGCCGCTCGCGGCCGAGCGCCCCGCCGCGGGCGAGCTGCGGCCCCTTTCGGGCGTACGCGCCATCATCGCCGAGCGCATGGGCCACTCGGCGCACACCACCGCCCCGGTGACCCTCCACGCCATGGTCGACGCCACCGAGCTGGTGGCCGTGCGTGAACGGCTCAAGGCGGCCCTGGCCGGCCGGCTCGGCTTTAGCGTGGGCTACAACGACCTCCTGGCCGTGATGACCGCGCGCTGCCTGGTCGAGTTCCCCTACATGAACGTCCGCCTGGAGGAGGGGGGCATCCGGCAGCTGGAGGGCGTGAACCTGGGGCTGGCGGTCGACTCGCAGCGGGGCCTGCTGGTGCCGGTGATCCGCGACGCCGACCGCATGGGCGTCGCCGAGCTGGCCACGCGCTTCCGCGAGCTGGTGGCCAAGGCCCGCGAGGGGCGCTCGCTCCCCGACGAGCTGACCGGTGGCAACTTTACGATCACCAACCTGGGCATGTTCGGGGTGGACATGTTCACGCCGATCATCAACCTGCCCGAGTGTGCCATCCTCGGCGTGGGGCGCATCCGACCCGAGCCGGTAGCGGTGGGCAACGAGGTGCAGGTGCGCCAGGTCATGTGGCTCAGCCTGACGTTTGACCATCGCCTGGTGGACGGCGCCCCGGCGGCCCGCTTCCTGCAGGGCCTGGTGCGCTATATCGAATCGCCCTATCTCCTGCTGGCCTGAGCGGCCCTCGCCTCGGGGCGGGTGGCTGTGTAGAGCGCCCGCCCCAAGGCCGCGGCCCACTAGTCGAAGGAAGGACAGGACAATGGTGCAGCTGTACGGGAAAGAGTGGACGCGAGCGGAACTGGCCAGGCACATCGGCCTGGAATCGCAACTCGGCGGCGTGCGCCTGGGCGAGCTGGCCGACGGCAACCGCCGTGGCCTGCGCACCGCCGAGATCGACACCGGCAGCGGGCTGGCCTACACCGTGCTCCTCGACCGGGGGATGGACATCGGCGTGGCCCGCTACAAGGGCGCCTCGCTGGTGTGGGAATCCCCCACGGGGCCGGTACACCCGGCCTACTTTGAGGAGGAGGGGCGCGGGTGGCTGCGCACCTTCCACGGCGGCCTGGTGGTGACCTGTGGCATGACCACGGCCGGCGCCGCCGCCAGCGAGGACGGCGAGGACCTCGGCCTGCACGGCCGCATCTCGCACACTCCCGCCACGAACGTCTGGGCCGACGGCGCCTGGCGCGGCGACGAGTACGAGATGTGGGTGCGCGGCAAGATGCGCCAGGCGGTGGTCTTTGGGGAGAACCTGCTCATGGACCGGCGCGTCTGGAGCCGGCTGGGCGAGCCGCGCCTGTGGATCCGCGACGTGGTCACCAACGAGGGCACCCAGACCACGCCGCACATGCTGCTCTACCACATCAACCTGGGCTTCCCGCTTCTCGCCGAGGGGACGGAGCTCCTGGCCCCCTCGCGGGTCGTCACCCCGCGCGACGCCATCGCCGCGCCGGGGCTGGACGTGCACAACCGCTACGAGGCGCCCATCGACGGCTACCAGGAGCAGTGCTTTTACCACGACATGGCCGCCGACGCGGACGGGTTCGTCACCGTCATCCTGGCCAACCGTGCCTTTGGCGGGGGGCAGGGCCTGGGCATGTACTTGAAGTACCGCCAGGCGGAGCTGCCCGTCTTTACCCAGTGGAAGATGGTCTGCGCCGGGACCTACGTCACCGGCCTGGAGCCGGCCAACTGCCGGGTTGAGGGGCGCCCCAAAGACCGCGCCGAGGGGCTGCTGCAGTTCCTGGAGCCGGGCGAGAGCCGTGAGACGCTGCTGGAGATCGGCGTGCTGGGTTCGAACGCCGAGATCGACGCCCTGGCCAAGATCTAGCGGCGCCACGCACTGGCAACAAAAGAACCGGCGCGCCCGATGGGGCGCGCCGGTTCTCTCTCAGTACCCCCTAGGCGACTCGAACGCCTGCTCTCGGCTCCGGAGGCCGATGCTCTATCCACTGAGCTAAGGGGGCCTGAACACAACGAGTATAGCACGATCTGAGGGCCGCTGCAAACCCTCGCGAGCCGAATTCCGGGCCGGGGAGGAGAAGAAGGACAGGATTGGCAGGACTGACAGGATTTACAGGATTGACAGGATTCTGAAGAATTACAGGCGTGACCTTCTGCGCCTGTCGGCAGGCTGACTGCGCCTGCTCGTCCCCAGTCCTGTAAATCCTGTGAATCCTGTAGATCCTGTCAATCCTCTCAATCCTGTCCTTCCTGCTCTTCCTGTCAATCCTGTGAGGCCTCTCCTGCGGCAGGTTTGCCGGGCGTTGGCGCGGCGAGTACCATGCGGGTAGACCCTGGCCCGTGAAAGGAGCCCCCATGCCCGCCAGCACGCGCGTTTCTGTCATCGGCGCGGAGCACCTCCGCCCCAACGAGATCCCGGCCATCACCGTCTATGGCGCCAACGTGCCCGAGGCCTGGGAGGCCGCCGTGCTCGCCGTCTGGGAACATGGCTCGGCGATGCCCACCGAGTACGACGCCGACATCGACCCGGAGAGCCGCGTGGCCAGCATGATGATCGTCATCGGCGACCCACTGGCCGAGCCGCGCATCCACCGCGCTTTCCCCGACGGGCTGGAGGGGCTGGCCGTCTACACGGCCGAGGTCGTCGACGGGGTGCACGACGCGCGCATCCGCGAGGAGGGCTGGTCCTACTCGTACCATGACCGGCTGCGCAACTGGCCCGGCCTGGACGGCTACGGACCGCTGGCCAACCTGCTGGCCGGCGGCATCGAAGAGGTGCCGCACATCGACCAGATCGAGGTGTTGGCCGCCAAGCTGGCCGCCACGCCACACTCTCGCCGCGCCCAGGCCATCACCTGGAACCCGCCCGTCGACTCGTGCCACCACGAGCCCCCCTGCCTGCAGAGGATCTGGTGCCAGGTGGTCCGCTCGGGGGATGCCTACCTCCTGGAGATGAACACCCACTGGCGCTCGCGAGACGGCTTCAAGGCCGCTTTCATGAACATCTTTGCCATTACCGAGCTGCAGCGACAGATCGCCGCGCGCGTCGCGGCCCTTTCCGGCCGGGCGGTGGGGGTCGGCCGCTACGTGGACGTGACGGACAACTTTCACCTGTACGGCTCGTACATCCGCAATGAGGAGATCCAGGGGTTCGTCCAGTCGATCGGCAAGCGCTCCTTTGCGGCGCGCACCTTCCGGTCGGACGATCCGCTGGTGCAGGAGGAATTCGCCCGCGCCGCCCAGCGCCTGCGGCGCGAGGCCTAGGACGCGCTCATCGGCGCTGCCCCTGCCTGGCGGGCGCGATCGTCGCCCATCCGCGCGTAAAAGCGCCGCTTGGCCAACTCGGTGACCAGGACGTAGAGCAGCGTCAGCCCGATCACCGCCATCAGGAGCGGCGCCGGCAGCGGCACAAAGCCGAGCACGGAGCTGTACGGCACGTAGGGCAGCGCCAGGGCGATGACGATGATGATGGCCGTGGTCACCAGCAGGAGGCGCCCGGGGCGGCTGCGCCAGAACACCCGGCGCGTGCGCACCACCAGGGCGATGACCAGCTCCGTCAGCAGCGACTCGAGGAACCAGCCGGTATGGAACGTCTCTGCCGAGGCGTGGAAGACGTACCAGAGCACGGCAAACGTCGCATAGTCGAACAGAGAGCTCACCAGGCCGAACAGCACCATGTAGTTGCGGATGAACGTGGTGTTCCAACGGTGTGGCCTCTCGATCCACTCCGCGTCCACATTGTCGCCGGCGATGGCCGTGGCCGGAACGTCGGACAAAAAGTTGTTCAGCAGGATCTGCGGCGCCAGTAGCGGCAGGAAGGGCAGGATCACCGACAGCCCGGCCATGCTG
Organism: Chloroflexota bacterium; assembly: GCA_012513595.1. Next base: position 2,304 of record JAAZBY010000342.1, on the reverse strand, counting down.
AACATGTTGCCAAAGTTGGCGCTGACCGTCGTCAGCACGTACTTGAGCGTGTTGGCGAAGGTCCGCCGCCCCTCGTCGATCCCCTCGCAGAGGATGCCCAGGTCCTTCTCCCCCAGCACAAAGTCGGCCGCGTCCTTGGCCACGTCCACGGCGGTATCCACCGAGATCGACACATCCGCGGCGTGGAGCGCCGGCGCATCGTTGATCCCATCGCCCATATAGCCGACGACGTTGCCCATCTTGCGCAGGGCGAGGATGATGCGCTCTTTTTGGTTGGGGTCCACCTCGGCAAAGATGGTGGTCTGCCCGGCGGCGTGCCAGAGGGCCTCGTCTCGCAGGCCGTTGAGCTGCCGGCCCGTCAGCACCCCCGTGACAGGCAGCTGCACGGCCTCCGCAACGTGGCGGGCCACCGCGGCGCTATCTCCGGTAATGACCTTGAGCTGCACGCCACGCGCTGCCAGGTCGGCAATGGTGCGCTGTACGTCGGGCTTGGGTGGGTCAAAGAACAGGAGGAAACCGCGAAAGACGAGGTCGGCCTCGTCGGCGCGGGTGTAGGGGCCCGCGCGCCCGGCCAGCGCCCGGGTGGCCAGGCCGACGACGCGCAATCCCTGCATCCCCCAGCCGACGGCCAGTTCCTCGACGGCCGCGCGCCGCGACTCGTCAAGGGGTTGGGCACCGTCGCCCAGCTGGACGCTGCTGCAGATCGCGAGGATCTGCTGCATGGCGCCCTTGGTGATCAGCGTGCGGGCGCCCGACGCGTCCTCCGTCACCACGCTCAGGCGCTTGCGCACAAAGTCGTAGGGGATCTCGTCGATCTTGCGCTCCGAGTCGGCATCGGCCCCGGCCTCCCGCGCGTAGGTCTGGATGGCGTCGTCCATGGCGTTGGCCAGGCCGGTCTGGTAGTGGGCGTTCAGGTAGGCGTTATGCAACACCTCCGCCGAGGCCTGCCCCAGCGCATCGAGCGCCCCGTTCAGGCGCACGCCGCCCTCCGTCAGGGTGCCGGTCTTGTCGGTGCACAGGACGTCCATGCTGCCAAAGTTCTCGATGGCGTTCAGGCGGCGGACGATCACCTTGCCCCTGGCCATGCGCTGCGCGCCGTGCGAAAGCGTCACCCCGATGATGACGGGCAGAAGCTCCGGCGTCAGGCCCACCGAGAGGGCCAGGGCAAAGAGGAGTGAGTCGATCGGTGGCTTGGCCAGAAAGATGTTCAGGGCCAGCACGGCGACCACCAGCACCAGCATGACCTGCGTAAGCATGTAGCCGAAGCGCTGGATGCCGCGCTCGAACTCGGTCTCCGGCGGGCGCAGCCGCAGCCGGTCGGCGATCTGGCCGAACACCGTGGCCCGGCCGGTATGGACGATGAGGAGGCGGCCGGTCCCGCTCGTCACACTGGTGCCCATGAACAGGCAGTTGGTGCGCTCGGAGAGGCCGGCATCGGCCGCCGTGGTGCCGGGTTTCTTTTCGACCGGGAAGGTCTCACCGGTCAGCACGGCCTGGTTGACAAAGAGGTCCTGGGCATCGAGGACGACGCCGTCCGCCGGGATCAGGCTGCCGGCGGCCAAGAGCACGACGTCCCCGGGGACGATCTCTGGCAGGGGCACCGGCTGGCGCTGGCCGCTGCGGAGCACGTTCGCCCGGACGACCACCCTCGAGCGGAGCCGCTCCACGGCATTGGAGGCGTTGTACTCCTGGATAAAGCTGAGCAGGGTGCTGCCGAGCACGATGACGAGGATGATGGCGGCATCGACCCACTCGCCGACGATGGCCGAGACCACCGCCGCAAAGATGAGGATGAGGACGAGCGGGCTCTTGAACTGGCCGGCCAGGAGGGCGAGGGCTGCGGTGCGCGGCCCGGCCTGCATGGCGTTGGGGCCGTACTGCCGCAGGCGTGCCTCGGCCTCCTCCTGAGGGAGGCCTTCGGCCGTGGCCGGCAGCGCGCTAAAGAGCTGGGCGGGCGCGAGCGCCCAGAACGCCGGCAGGACGGTGCCGCGAACGAGGGGGGCGGGGTCGCCCGCCCGCTGCCCGGAGGGAGCGCGCAGAGATCGCATCCTGCTCCTTTACGGGGGATGGAACTCGGCTGAACGGGCCGCGACAGAGAGAGCCGGGCGGATGGGCGTGGGAGGGCCTGCGTGGATGGAGCCCGACGCAGCGCATGATAGGCGGGGAAGGGGCGCGGCGCAAGGCGGTCTGGCGGGCCTACGCGATGGGCGTGGGAACCAAAAAGAGCCCTGCGGAAGGGCTCTCTTGGGAGACTAGGTGCGCCCGGGGCGGCTCGAACGCCCAACAGACGGTTTCGTAGACCGG
>JAAZBY010000341.1 GCA_012513595.1 Chloroflexota bacterium | reverse complement strand
GCTCTAGCTGATGGTGACGAGTATGGCCCTGGACATGACCGAGACGCAGTATGAAGCCTATGTGTCCAAGCACGCGACCTGGAACTTTGCCGTCAACGTTCTGGACCTGACCTTCTTCCATTTCGCCTCGAGTTTCATCTTTGGGGCCACCGTGCTGTCACTCTATGCCAGCCACCTGACCAGTTCGGCGGCGCTCATCGGCCTGATCCCGGCCATTCAGCAGGTGGGCTACTACCTGCCCCAGCTGTTCCTGGCACACCATATCGAGACCCTGCCGCGCAAAAAGCCGTTGCTGATCCGCATCAGCGTGTTTGAGCGGTTGCCCTACCTCTTTGTGGCCCTCATGGCTCTCCTAGTGCCCGGGGCGCCGCACTGGCTATCTTACGTGGTGCTGGCCTTGAGCCTGGCCATGGCCGCTACGGCCGGCGGGCTGATCGGGCCGGCCTGGCAGAACATGCTGGCCAAGGTGATCGAGCCGGAGCGGCGGGGCTTCTTCTTCGGCCTGTCCAACGCCCTGGGAGGGCTGCTGGGCGTCGCCGGGGCGGCGATCTCCCGCTACGTCCTCGGTGCGTACGCGTATCCCACCACGTTTGGGCTGTGCTTTTTGCTCGCCTTTGGCGCCCAGGTCCTCTCCTGGCTGTCCGTGGCGAGCACGCGCGAACCCGCGCGCGACCCGCAAAAAGAGTCGCTGCCCGTCAGGGAGTACCTGTCACGCCTGCCGGCCGTGCTGCGGTCCAACCCCAACTTTATGCGTTACCTGGCCAGCCGTGCCCTGATCATCCTCGGTACCATGGCCACGGCGTTCTACATCGTGTACGCCCGCAAGGAGTTCGGCGTCGACGATGCGTTCGCCGGCACTCTGACCATGGTGGCGCTGGTCTCACAGACGCTGTTTACGCCGCTCCTGGGCTGGCTGGCCGACCACAAGGGGCACAAGTGGGCCACTGAGGTGTGCACGGCGCTGGGCATCGGGGCGGCGATCCTGGCGCTGGTGGGGCCATCGACCAAGTGGCTCTACGGCGTCTTTGTGCTGATGAACGCCTCGACCTCCGGGATGATGGTGGCCAGCCTGAGCATGGTCATGACCTTTGCCAAGCCTGACGACCTGCCCACCTACATCGGCCTTACCAACACGCTGCTGGCCGTCCCGATCCTGGTGGCGCCGGTGTTGGGCGGCTGGATCGTCGACCTGGCCGGCTTCCGCGTCCTCTTTTGGGTGGCGCTCGCCATGGGGGCGCTGGGCCTGGTGACCATGCGCTGGGCCGTGCGTGAGCCCGAGCACGCCGAGAGCCCCCTGGCGTCCGGCCCTCAGGAACAGGGCGCCCTCGCCGGGTAGGCCCCAGCGAGGGCTGCCAGAACGGGTCACCAGGGCCGCGGCGCCTTAGCCGCGGCCTTCTTGCTTCCCCGGCCGCGGTACCGCGCCACCCTCTTCGCCGAGGGCCTGGTGCAGCAGGCGGTTCAGCTCCAGAAAGCGGGGCGTGTAGAGGTCCTCCGGGTGCCGCGGGCGCGCCAGATCGATGGCCACCTCGCGCTTGATGCGCTCCGGGCGCGCGCTCATGATCAACACCCTGTCGGAGAGGTAGATCGCCTCCGGAATGCTATGGGTGACCATCAGGACCGTCTTTTGCTGCCGCTGCCAGATGCGCAGGAGCTCCCAGTTCATCCGTTCGCGGGTCATGGCGTCGAGGGCGCCAAAGGGCTCGTCGAGGAGGAGCACGTCCGGGTCGTGCACCAGGGCGCGGGCCAGGGCCACCCTCTGGCGCATCCCGCCGGAGAGCTCGCGGGGCAGCGCCCGCTCAAACCCCTGCAGCCCCACCAGTTCCAGCATTTCCTGTGCCCGCTGGCGCGCGCTGTCGGCGGGCTGCCGCTGGACCTCCAGCGGCAGCAGGATGTTCTCCAGCGCCGTGCGCCACGGCATCAGGTTGGAGTGCTGGAACACCAAGCCCACCTTGGCGTGGGGACCCAGGATGGGCGCGCCATCGAGCGTCACGGTGCCGCCGGTGGGCCGCACCAGCCCCGCCAGAATGCGCAGCAGCGTGGACTTGCCGCACCCCGACGGCCCAATAATGGTCACGAACTCGTGCGCACCGACGGTAAAGCTGGCCTGCTCCAGCGCCTCCAGAGGATTCTCTGGAGACGAGAAGGTCATCTGCAGGTCTTTGGCTACGAGCACCGCCCTGGCGGCCTCCCTCGTACGTACCCCCTCCACCACGTTCAGCGCCCCGCGGGGACGAAGGCGTTGGAATAGAGAGACTCGGGGTCCACCTCCGCCGCCAGCAGGCCCATCTCCTGGAGGAGCGCGACCGAGTCCACCCAGGCCTGCGGGTCGGTGCTGCCGGCCCGTTCGGAGCGCCAGAAGGCGATCGACTCGTCCAGCACGGCGCGCTGCAGGCGGGCCGTGTCCTCATCCATCTCCGGGATGGCCTGCCGGGCAATGGCAAAGGCCGCGTCGGGGTCGGCCACGGCATCTTCGAGCCCATGCAGGAAGGCGCGCACCACAGCGGCCACCAGGGCCGGCTCTTCGTCCACCGTGGTGTCGTTGGTGATGATGCCGTTGGAGACCAGCGGGGTGTACTCGTCCAGGTAGAAGACGTGGATGTCGTGCCCGGCCGAGCGCAACTGTACCGGCTCGTTCTGGGCGTAGCAGATGGCCGCGTCGACGCGCTTTTCCAGCAGGCTGGCCACCTGGGTGTAGCCGATGGTCTGCAGGTTGACGCTTTGCGGATCGATGCCGACGGCCTTCACAAAGCTCATCCAGCCGATATAAGAGGCACCGTAGGTGACGGGGATGCCCACCGTCTTGCCCACCAAATCCTCGATCTTGTCAATGCCCGAATCCGCCATGGTGACGACGCAGACGGGAAAGCGCCGGTACCAGTTCATGACGTACTTGACCGGCAGGCCCTGGGCGCGGGCCAGCACGACCTGGTCACCGCTGCCGATGGCGAACTTGATCTCCTTGGCGGCCAGCCGCTCCAGCAGGTCGGTCTCCATGCCATAGTCGAGGGTAACGTCGAGCCCCTCATCGCGAAAGTAACCCCGCTCGATGGCCATGTACATGGGGGCGAACTGGATGTTGGGCATGAAGCCCATGGCAATGGTCAGCGGAGCGAGAGCCTTGCCGGTGGGCGCGGGCGTAGGGGTTACCTGGCAGCCGGTGATGACGAGGGCCAGAACCACGGTGAGGGCACAGACGGTAGCGAGGCGCATGCGCATTCTTACCTCCCAGCAGTAGGCACGGGTGAGATCAGCGGCCATCCTCGGGCCGGTTCCAGCGGAGCAGGACCGCCTCGAGCGCCGAGACGGCAAAATAGAGCACCAAAGCGATACCAATCAGCGTAAAGAGGGCCACGAACATCAGGGGCGTGTCAAAAATGCCGCGGGCCAGGTTCACCAGGAAGCCGAGGCCGCGGTCCGAGGCGACGAACTCGCCCACCACCGCGCCGATTACCGACAGCGTCACGCCAACCTTCAGCCCGCCGAGGAGCACCGG
>JAAZBY010000340.1 GCA_012513595.1 Chloroflexota bacterium | reverse complement strand
CGTGATACGCCTCACGGATCCCCTCTCTAGCGTGTACGCCCGCTTCTCGGCCACGCGTCGGTATATCCTATGGGTCGTGGCAGGCGGCCTGTTCCTGGGGGCGGCGATGGGCCTGGCGCTCGCCTCAGGGCTGGAACGGCCCCTCCGCCGCGCGACGGGGGCCGTCGCAGATATGGCGGCGGGCCAGCCGCTGGGGCAACTGCCGGAGCAGGGGCCTCAGGAGGTGCGGCTGCTTCTGCGGGCGTTCAACACGCTTACGGAGCGGCTGCAGAGCCTGGAGCGCGCCCGACGCCGGCTGCTGGCCAACCTGGTACACGAGCTGGGCCGGCCGCTCGGGGCGCTCTTGTCGGCCATCCAGGCATTGTCGTCCGGTGCGGTGGCCTCGGCGGAGGAGCGTGGCGAGCTGTTGCGCGGCATGGAGGGCGAAGTGGGCCGGCTGCGCCGCGTGCTGGACGACCTCACCTGTCTCTACGACGCGAGCCTCGGGACGCTAGAGCTGGAGCGCCACTCCATCGACCTGACCGCCTGGCTGGGGCAGACGCTAGGACCGTGGCGCCAGGCCGCGCAGGAGAAGGGGATCGCCTGGACGGTAGAGTGCCCGGATGACCTCCCCCGCGCCACCGTGGACCCCGACCGGCTCGGGCAGGCCCTCGGCAACCTCGTCTCGAATGACATCAAGTACACGCCGCGCGGGGGGAGCGTCCGCGTGCACGCCGAGGCGGCGGATGGCCAGGTGTGCATCTCTGTGCAGGACTCGGGCCCCGGCATCCCCGCCGAAGAGCGCGAGCACATCTTTACCCCCTACCACCGCGTCGCACGGGGCGGGCGGTTCCCCCAGGGGATGGGCCTGGGGCTGAGCATCGCCCGGGACCTGGTGGTCGCCCACGGCGGCACCATCCAGGTGGACAGCCAGCCCGGCAGCGGCGCCATCTTCTCCATCTGCCTCCCGCTGGGCTGAGCCTCGTGCTCCCTACGTCGTCGTCGCCTTCCGGCGTACGGTTGCGGTCGCCCTCACCGCCGCCCCCCATTCACGAGTCCCTTAAGGTGACCATAAGGCATCCTTGCGGCGCCGATAAGGTCACGCGCCGGGAAACGGTGCTATAGTCGAGGGTGAGAAGGTCATGGGAACAGGGATTTCCCTGCCGAGGGAGGAGGTTCCAATGCGTAGGAGATGGGGTCTTGTCTCAGTGATCGTGGTGGCTGCGCTTGTCGTCGCAGCGCTGGCGGGAGCCTGGGGGCGTGACGCCGTCGTCCGCGCGCAGGGCTCACCCGCGCGCACGCCGACGGCAGCGGCCAGCGCCAGCGCCCCTGCGACGCAGGGTGACGTGGTGGCGGCCCTCGAGGGCACCCTAGCCAACATTTACGACAGGGTCAGTCCGTCGGTGGTGCACATCGAGGTGCGCGAGGTGGCCAGCGCCAGAGCTCAGGGCTACCCCTTCGGGCAGCAACAGCAGGCACCGCAGCAGTATACCTACGGGTCAGGCTCGGGCTTTGTGTGGGACACGGAGGGACACATCGTCACCAACAACCACGTCGTGGAGGGCGCGGACCTCGTGAAGGTTCGCTTCCATGACGGCACCGTTCTCGAGGCCAAGGTGGTCGGCACCGACCCCGATTCGGACCTGGCCGTGGTGCAGGTGGATGCTCCTGCGGCGCTGCTCGTGCCCGTCAAGCTGGCGGACTCGACCGTGCTGAAGGTCGGCCAGTTGGCGGTGGCGATCGGCAACCCGTTCAACCTGGAGAACACCATGACGGTGGGGTTCGTGAGCGCCCTGGGCCGCTCGATGCCGGTCTCCAACCAGGACACGATTACCTCGACGTACTCGATTCCTGACATCATCCAGACCGATGCCCCCATCAACCCGGGCAACTCGGGCGGGGTGCTTGTCGATCGCAACGGGCAGGTGATCGGTGTCACCTCGGCCATCGTCTCGCCGAGCGATGCCTCGGCAGGCATCGGCTTTGCGGTTCCGTCGGTGATCGTCGCCAAGGTCGTGCCGGTGCTCATCAAGACGGGCGAGTACGTCGACCCGTGGATGGGCATCAGCGGGACGACGCTTAGCCCCGAGGCCGCTGCGGCGATGGACCTGAAGGCGGATCAGCGCGGTGCGCTCGTGATCGACGTCGTGACCGGTGGGCCCGCGGAAAAGGCCGGCCTGATCGGCAGTGATCGTTCCATCACCGTGGACCAGGGCACGACGCGCGTCGGCGGTGACGTGATCGTGGCCATCAACGGCGAGCCGGTCAAGTCGTTTGATGACCTGGTGACCTACCTCGCGCGCCACAGCCTGGTGGGTGACAAGATCACCCTGACGGTGTTGCGCGGTGGGCGCGAGCAGGAGGTTAGCCTGACCCTGGGGGCTCGTCCTGAGGCGGGCGCCGAGACAGCGTCGGCTGAGACGCCGGAGGCCACGGCCTGGTTCGGCATCTCGGGCCAGACCCTGGACGCGTCTCTTGCCGAGGCGATGAACCTGGATAGCGGCCAGACGGGCGTGCTCGTCCAGCAGGTGGCTTCCGGCAGCCCGGCCGACAAGGCCGGCATCCGCGGGAGCTTCCGGCCGGTGGTCATCGGTGGGCAGCGCTACCTGATCGGCGGTGACGTCATCATTGCCTGGGAAGGGCAGCGGATCACTTCTGCCGGTGACCTTCAGGAGGCGCTGGCCCAGGTGCAGCCCGGTGACAGCGTGACGGTCACCATCCTGCGGAGCGGCCAGGAACGCGATCTGACCGTGACGCTGGAGGCCCGACCGACTCCGTAAGGCGCAGCAGTGTGTGGCGTGAGGCGATTGATGGCCAGGCCCCGGGGCGCGATGCCCGGGGCCTGGCCGTTCCTGCGTGATCCCTGGGCCCGCTAGATCGAGTGCGCCAGAAGGAGCTGCGCCGCATAGTAGGTGCCCAGGACGACCAGCGGCGCGGCGCGGACGGGCCTGGCAAAGCGGTTGATGGCCAGGGCCGAGTCTGACGCTACAAAGAGAAGCGCCCCGGCCGCGGCGAGCTCGGCGGCCAGCCCCGGCGTCTGCACGGCCCGCTCCCAGGCCAGCCAGGCCATGGAGGTGATCACCAGCGAGTACGCCAGGACCGCTGGCCGGAGGCCAGTCAGCCTGGGCCGCAGGTAGAGGTAGAGCGCCGCGGCGTAGGCGGCAAAGGGCAGAAAGCGCCAGACATGGCCCACAGAGATCCCCGTCGAGGCAATGCCGCCGATGTACAAGAGATGGGCAACCAGAAAAGAAGACAGCCCAGCGACAAAGAACCTGCCCGGCAGCATCAGGAACACGTCCCCGCCGAGCGATGCCGTGAGCCCCAGTATCAGGGCCAGCCGGTAGATGGGAAAGGACGTGCCGGTCTTGAGCAGGGCGATCAGCAGGATCAGTACGGTGGTCAGCGGTTTGAACACGTAGACGAGGCGCCTTCGCCCAGTGAGGTCAGCCCAGATGGTGCACCCGGCTGCGGCGATGACCAGGGCGGTGAGAAGTGTGTCGTGATGCATGGTTCCTCCTCAGGTCGCGGTGGATGTGCTCGGGCCGTCCATGGGGAACGCATATCGCCGGCCGGAGCGCGCGCCCGGTTGTGGCCGCCCAGCGCCTGGGCGGCAGTATACTGACCGCCGGCCTCCCGGGCCAATGCCGAACGGGGAGGTTTGTCGCCCGTCGGGGTCGGGTGCACAATGGTCAGCGTGAGCCCAGCAGACACCGCCGTCCGGGCGGACACACCATCCCCAGGGGAGCGAGCCATGCATCCTGACTTTGACCATTGTGTTGACCGGCGCTGTACCGAAAGCATCAAGTGGCGGCGTTATGGCCACGACGTGCTGCCCATGTGGGTCGCCGACATGGACTTTCCCTCGCCAGAGCCGGTCATCCGAGCGCTGCGCGAGCGGGTGGACCACGGCGTGTTCGGCTATCCGGGGGAGCCCGAGGGGCTCCGAGAGGTGATCGTGGCCAGGCTGGCCGACAGGTACGGCTGGCAGGTGTCGCCCGACGATCTGGTCTTCATTCCTGGGGTGGTCACCGGGCTCAACATGGCCTGCCAGTCTCTGGCCAAGCCGGGGGAGGGCGTGCTGGTGCAGACGCCGGTGTACGGGCCGTTCCTCTCGGCGCCGGCCAACGCCGGCCTGCGGCGCGACGAGATGGAACTGACCGTGGGGCCCGACGGCCGCTACGCGGTGGACGTGGCCCGCATGCGCGCGGCCATCCTGCCCACCACGCGGCTCTTTATCCTCTGCAACCCCCACAACCCCGTGGGCCGCGTGTTCCGTCGCGACGAACTGGCCGCCATGGCCGAGGCCTGCGTGGAGCGCGACGTGACCATCGTCTCAGACGAGATCCACTGCGACTTTTGCTTCGACGGGCACCAGCACGTGCCGATCGCCTCGTTGAGCCCCGCGGTCGCCGCGCGCACCATCACCCTCATCGCTCCCAGCAAGACGTTCAACGTCGCCGGGCTGAGCTGTTCGGTGGCCATTATCCCCAACGAAGAACTGCGGCGGGCGTTTCAGCGCGGGCGCCGCGGGCTGGTGCCGGGGGTGAACATCATGGGCTACGTGGCCGCCCTGGCTGCCTATCGCGACGGGCAGCCCTGGCTCGACGCGTTGCTTCCCTACCTGCAGGGCAACCGTGACTACTTGGTGCAGCGCCTGACCACGGAGACCCGCATCCGCGTGGCCGCTCCGGAAGGCACCTACCTGGCCTGGCTGGACTGCCGCGGGCTCGACCTGCCCTGCCCCGCGGACACGTACTTTTTGGAGAATGCCAAGGTCGCGCTGGGGGGTGGCCCCGGCTTTGGCCACGGCGGAGAGGGGTTCTTGCGGCTAAACTTTGGCTGCCGCCGCGAGATGCTCGCCGAGGCGCTGGACCGCATGGTCGGCGCGCTGGCCGCAGACGGCCGCGCCTGAGGCGCGTCACCCTCTCGGGACGGCAACTCTCCTGGCAAACGCGACGAACCGTGGCTCCAAGCAATGCGCCGCTGAGCCACGGTTCGCCCGTGTGACGTGAGGCCCCGGCCGGGGAGGCCTACGGTTCTTTGACGTCCAGGTCGACGATCAGGGCGCCGATCTCAAAGCTGACGCGCCGCGTCGAGCTCTCAGCCTCGGCCGACGCGCTGGCCCAGCGCGCGGTGGTCAGGAAGAGGTCCTCCTTCCTCCCGGGGACGCGCAGGTCGTTCAGGAAGGCGGTGGAAGCGATCCTGACGGCCACCGACGGCGGAGCCACGACGTCCACGTCTCCCACCAGGCCGTAGAGGCGGATGGTAGTCTCGCCCTCCGGCACGTTCGCCTCGCTCAGGTCAAAGCGGGCGTCGCCAACGAGCATCCAGATCTCCTCGTCGTGCACCTGCCAAGCGCCCCGCCGGCGCAGGTCGCCGAACGGCAGCAGCGTATGCTCGGTGCCGGATGGCAACGTGCGCGACCGCAGCAGAATGGCTGCGCCCACCACCATAAGCCCCACCGGCCAGCAGAACTGCCCCAGATCGAGGTCGAGGAGGTGCCCCAGCAGGAGCAACACCCCCAAGCCCGCAATGACGGCCCCAAAAATGATCCGGCTACGGTTGTTCATTGCTCTCCCTCCGCGCGGATCGGGCGCCGACGCGCCCGACGGACAACACATGCACTCTCTACGCCGTAGGGCCGGCCGGGTGTCGCTCCGGGGCGCCCGCCGCTAGTCGATAAGCGCCTGATAGACGAGAGCGTGGTATTGCTGGAGAAGCGGGTACGGGCTGCCCAAGAGTTGCGGCATGATCAGCGCCACTAGGTCCTCTTGGGGATCGACCCAGAACTGGGTGGCCGCCGCCCCACCCCATCCGAAAGAGCCGGCCGAATCGAGCCGGCCGCAGAGGGCCGGGTCCAGCGTCACAGCGACACCGAGGCCAAAGCCCGACCCTGGCGCATCGGCGCCAGCGTACGGGAGCAGGGCAGGCTTCAGATGGTTGCGCGCCATGAACTCCACCGTGCGGGGGCCCAGGAGGCGCTCCCCGTTCCCCTGGCCCTTGTTGAGGAGCATCTGGGCGAAGCGCAGATAGTCCTCGGTGGTCGAGACCAACCCCCCGCCGCCCGAGAGGTAGAACGGCTTTCTGGAGACTTCTGCCATCGGCCCCCGCGCGCGGGCCAGGCCCTCCCCGTCCGCCATGTACAGGGTGGCCATGCGCTCGCGTTGGTCCCTGGGCACGGAAAAGCCGGTGTCAGCCATGCCGAGCGGCTCGAAAATGCGGTTGCGGAAGAAGGCATCCAGCGACTGACCGGAGACGACCTCGATGAGCCGCCCCAGCACGTCGGTGGCCACAGAGTAGCGCCAGGCCGTCCCCGGCTGGTGGGCCAAGGGGACTTCCGGGAGGGCCGCCAGCCACTCGGCCAGCGTGGGGCGCGCCTTGAACTGGCGGCTGGACCAATCCTGCATGAGGGCGTCCACCGGGTGTACACGGTCAAAGCCGTAGGTCAGCCCGGCCGTGTGGGTCAACAGGTGGTGGACGGTGATCGGGCGCTGGAGCGGTACCGTCTGCATGTCTTCCGGCGTGCCGCTGGCAAAGACGCGGAACCTGGCCATCTCTGGCAAAAAGGTGGAGACGGGCGTCTCCATCTGGAAGCGGCCTTCTTCGTACAGCATCATGGCCGCGACGCTGGTGATCGGCTTGGTCATCGAGTAGATGCG
>JAAZBY010000034.1 GCA_012513595.1 Chloroflexota bacterium | reverse complement strand
GGGCGCGGGTCTCCAGACCCGCGATGTATATCCTCAGGGGGCCACATGGGAGCCTGTGCAGTGGACCGCGGCGGCTCGCGAACTGGCTCTTTTGGGGCGCTGGTCTCTCCTTTGGGGCGCGGGTCTCCAGACCCGCGATCCGGCCGCAGGCCGGAACGGCACGTCGGCACACACCAGTCATCCTGTAGGGGTAACCGTAGCACCGTGTGTGGGCGTGGTCCCCAGCAGTGGTACGCATACGCTCGCCCGCGCGTGCACCGGGCGCCCTCAGATCTGGGCGCACACGTCGGCACCTTGTGCCGCGTGCACCCCTACGACGTCATCCTGCCAGGGCCATCCTAAGGGGCGCGGTTGTTCGGGGGGCGCGGGTCTGGAGCCGGACTCCGATCCGCGCGTGCCCGACCACAGCGGACGAGATGTCCGCGGTCCATGACGGCCACGCCCCGTGTAAACACTACTCCTCCCCCAGAATCCCCGTCGCCGTATCGATCCCCGCCTTGCGGGCCTGGGCCATCTGCAGGTGCCGGGCGATCTTGAACACGCGCCCATCCTTGCGCAGGCGCGCGCCCGTCTGCTTGAACACGAACGGCACCCCCGCCGCCACGCACTGCTCGCGTATCGCCAGCACCCAGTCATAGTCACACACCCGGGCGTCGCCGCCGCTCTCCCCGCCCACCATGACATACGCCAGCCCGCCGGGCAGCCAGGGCGTCAGGTCCACTGGCCCGATCAGCGGCTCGCAGATCACGAAACGCCGCCGCAGGGGCGCCGCCAGCAGGTGAGGCAGGCGAATATCTGCCTGGCGCTGGTTCTCGACCGTGGCACCGACGGTGACGTTGGGATAACCGTCTCCCCAGTCGGCGGGCAGGCAATCCTGGAGGCGGACGATGCGCTTGGTGATGATCGAGAACTGCACGTCGGGACGGGCGCGCATGATCGCCCAGGCCTCTGCGCGCCAGGAGTCGGCCTCCTCGAGGAAAAAGTCAGAGGTCAGACAGGTGAACACCTCGGTGCCGGGGGCAAGCTTGTAGTCGCCATGCCGGTCGCGGCGCAGCGGCAAATCAAAGTTACCTGTGCGCACCACCTGCTCGGGGTCGCGCCCAAAGTGGGCGTCCATCCGATAGACGTAGCAGTGCTGGCAGCCCTTAGAATACTTGTGGCAGCCATGCCAGGGGTTCCAGGTCGGCATCGTGCCCTCTCCCGCCTCGCCTTACTCGGCGCTCTCCAGTTGTACGACGGTGACCCCCTCGCCGCCCTCGGAGAGCTCACCCCCCCGGAAGGACTTGACCAGGGGGTTGCGCCGCAATTGGTCGCGCACGAGTTGCTGCAGCACCCCTGTGCCCTTGCCGTGCACGATATGCACCCAGGGCAAGCCGGCGAGATACGCCTGCTCGATGTAGCGGTCCAGCAGTTCGGGCACCTCGGCCGCCCGCAGCCCCCGCAAGTGCAACTCCATGCCCGGCGAGGCTGTCAGCGGGCGGCGCACACGGGCCTCCGTGGCCGGCGTGGCTTGCGCCACCAGCGAGCGCCCGCGGAACTGCAGCCGGTGAAGCTCGGTGCGCAGACGAAATCCGCCCAGGCTCACCAGCGCGTTGTCACCGTCGATCTCCAGCAGGACACCCTCCTGGCCCAGCGAGGGCACCCACACCCGATCGCCATTCTGCAGGGCATCGACGTCCTCCAGAGGTGCGGGCGCACCGGCAGGCTCCACCGGCTCGATGCGCTCCTCCAGCCGATCCAGCACCTGCAGCATCTCTTTCACCGGCTCGGTAGCTGTCGCCGCCACGCGCCCGCGCCATTGCCGCAGCTCGGCACGCATCTGCTCCAGTTCCTCCCGTGCCTGCTCGCGGGCCTCGGAGATCACCGCTCGCCGGGCCTCCTCGATCTGCGCCAGTTTGTAGCGGAGTTCCTCCTGCAGGGCCCGCACTTGGCGATGGGCCGTCTCGGCGGCAGAACGCTCCTCGGCGGCAGCGTCGCTGGCTGCCTTGACGTTGGCCAGCAGCACGTCGGCGCTCACCTCTTCGGCCGAGACCATGGCTCGCGCCCGTTCGAGAACCGGTTCCGGCAGGCCCAGCCGCTCCGCAATCGCAAAGGCGTTGCTACGGCCGGGCAGACCGATGCTGAGCTTGAAGGTAGGCGACAGTGTCTCGACATTGAACTCGACGCTGGCGTTCTCGACACGGTCCGTGCTGAAGGCGTACACCTTGAGCTCGGAATAGTGCGAGGAGCACAGGGTGAGCGACCGCCGCTCCAGCAGCGTGGTGATCAGGGCCTGGGCCAGCGCCGCTCCCTCCACCGGATCGGTTCCCGCGCCGATCTCATCCAGCAGCACCAGTGAACGTTCGTCTGCGCGCCGCAGGATATCGACGATGCGTGTCATGTGGGAGGAAAAGGTGGACAGACTCTGCTCGATGGACTGCTCATCGCCGATGTCGGCATAGATGCCAGAGAACACGGGCAGGCGCGCGCCTTCGCCGGCGGGGATGTGCATCCCGGCCTGGTTCATGGCAGCGAGCAAGCCCACGGTCTTGAGCGACACCGTCTTGCCGCCCGTGTTGGGACCCGTGATCACCAGCACGGTGTTGCTTCCGCCCAGGTACATATCGATCGGCACCACCGCAGCGGGGTCCAGCAGCGGAT
>JAAZBY010000339.1 GCA_012513595.1 Chloroflexota bacterium | reverse complement strand
ATCATGATTCCTCCCCGGGGTCAAGAGCAAACGGTGTCCTCACGATCGCGGAGCCGTTCCGGAAAGATATCAGTATCGACGCCCGCTATTGATGGCCGCGTAGGTTGGTAGGCACCCTCCTCTGGCAACTAGGTCCGGGCGCCTCTGCCCGGCACGTGGCATGATAACGCTTTCCGAGGGGCGGCACAAGGGCCGCGGGGCCCGCTCGGTATATGCAGGCCTGCTCCCTCGGCGGCGGGGCACAGCCCTCGCTGTGCGCACGGGACCGCCGCCAACGGGCTTGTGCGGCTCTGGGAAGATAGAACAAGAGAAGACAAGAAAAGAATGACAGGATTAACAGGATCTACAGGATTGGAGGATAACTGGAGAGGCAGGTGCCCTATCGAGATATAGTTGAGCACAGTCACAATCCTGTGAATCCTGTCAATCCTGTCAATCCTGTCCTTCATGTGTGTCCTGTGAGCCCTATGTCAGCGGTCGCGGAGGCGGGGCGCGGGGGGCGGGCGGCCGCCCCCCAACGGGCGCGCTCAGAAGGCGGCGTGCTTGTCCGGCTCTTCCCAGTACCAGGTGGACGAGTCGATGATGTACTCGTTGATGGTGGTGCAGCAGTCGTAGGGGAAGCCGGCCTGCAGCCCCTTGAAGCCGTTCTTGACCAGGACGGGCTGCAACCGCTCACCGATCAGGCCCACCATGGGCAGCTCCCGCGCCCAGACGGCCAGGACCTTGTCTTTGAACAGGGCGTTGCGCTTGGCCTCGTCGGCCTCCGCCTTGACCTCTTCGTAGGCGTTCCACAGGTCCCACACCCAGTGGCCCTTGGGCGGCTCCTCGCCGTTGGGGTCATTGGGGTCGATCTTCCAGAGCGTCCAGGCGGCGAACATGTGCTTTGAATCCGGGTTGCGGTGCTTGAGCCAGTTGACCGGGTCGGCCAGGGGCACCAGGTTGCGGTCCAACGACTCAAAGATGCACTGCACCTCGTTGGAGCGGTTCATCTGGATGCGCAGCGACCGGTCGCCGCCCTTCCAGAGCACCTCGATCCCCACCGCGTTGAGATAGTCGACGATCATGAGGTTGACGCCCGCGGGGGCGTTCTGCTCCGAAAGGACGATAAAAGAGACGCGCTCTTTGGAGCCGTCCGGCCACAGGCGGTAGCCCTCGGCGTCCTTCTCCGTCAACCCCAGGCCGTCCAGGAGGGCGTTGGCCTTGTCGGGGTCGTACTCCAGGTAGGCGTTGGTGAGCTCCGGGTAGTAGAGCGGCGACTCCTTGGGCGGGGCGTACTGCATCGGCGTGCCGATGCCATCGTAGATCAGCTCGATCATCTCCTCACGGTTGATGGCGTGGGAAATGGCGATGCGATAGTCCCGCTCCTGGAAGAGGGCCCGCAGGCGGGCATCCTTGCAGGCCATGTTGCTGATGACGGCCAACACCGGCGTGTTGCGCCAGATCTGCACGGTATAGTCGCCGACCTTTTCGTTCTCTTTGAGCACGGTATAGTTGTCAGCGGTGATGTGCCGGGCCTGGCAGTCGAGCTCACCGTTGGCGGCCCACATCAGCATGACCTGCGGATCGGTAAAGACGCGGAAGGTGACCCGGTCGACGTACGGCAGCTGGTTGCCCGCCGTGTCCACCTCCCAGAAGTAGGGGTTGCGCACCGTGGTGACGTACTCGCTGGCCCAGGGGACCTCGGGGACCCAGGGGCGCCAGGGGGGGACGTCGGGCGTCTTGCGGTAGTCGGCCTTGTCGATGTACAGCTGGGTCCAATCGTCGTAGCCGCCCTCTTTGACGGCCTTGGCCAGGGCGTCCTTGTCAGCATAGGCGGCGTGGAACTGCTTCAGGTAGTGGGAGGGGGTGGCCGGCGCGTCCAGGATGATGCCGCCCGCCAGGTAAAAGAGGGCGTTGGGCACCGGGAACTTGATCTTGACGGTGAAATCGTCGGGCGCCGAGAACTCGGCCGCCACCGGCTGGCCAGCGACGATCGAGATCCAGGTCTCGGGGATGGCCGGGGTCAGCTCGGTGTTCAGGATCTCGTCCTGGTAGTAGTACATGAAATCGGCCGAGGTGAGGGGTTCCCCGTCGGACCACTTGAGCCCCTTGCGCAGGTGGAAGGTGTACTCGCTGGCGTCCGGGCTCAGCTCCCACGACTCGCCCATGTAGGCGTGGATGGCCAAGTTGTGGTCGATATCGATGATGCCGCGGTTGGTCAGGTGGCCGTAGGAGGCAAAGTCGGCCTGGCCGGAGAAGGGTTTGCGCATGGTGCCGCCGAACTTGCCGATGCCGTCGAGCCCTTCGGCCACGTAGGGGTTCTCCGGCAGGCGCTCGGCGACGGGGGGCAGTTCGCCCTTGGCGACGCGTGCGGCGAGCATGGGCGCCTCGGCGTATTTGGAGGGGACGGCGGTCGGCGCCGCGGGAGCCGCGGGCGCCGCGGCCGGGGCGGCGGGCACCGTGGTGGCCGGGGCGGCGACCACCGGAACGGCAGTCGGCGCGGCCGGCGTGGCCACGGCGCAGGCCGCGGCCAGGGTGCCGGCGGCCGTCAGGGCCGATGCCCGGACAAAGTCTCGTCTCTTGATCACCAACATGATAATCCCTCCCCAGGCGGTCCTATGGTGCCGGGCGGCACCGATCCCATAGCACGGGCAAACCACGACCGGTAGGCAACACCGTCTGTGATCCCTGGTAAATGTGCGCAGCCTCCTTTCCCACGCCATGAGGCGTCAGGGCCCCAGCGCGGTTCTACCAGGCCGGCGCCCAGGCGTGCAACACCCCGTCGACCGTCAGGGTCAGGAGTTGCCGCGGGTCGCTGCCCATGCGCACCACCGAGCGTTGCACCTGGTTGCGCATGCGCCGGCCCCACACCTCCGTCAGGGCGGGCAACTCCCGCACGAGGCAGCCGTACCCGTCGTACAGCGCCTGCGCCGGGCCGGAGCTGTTGACCCAGAGGAGATCCGTATCGCCCGCGCCCCAGCGCACGGGGAAGCAGCCCTCGCCGATATAGTCGGGCTGGATGGTCCACAAACTGTCACCCCGGCCGGAAAAGAGGGTCAGGATGCCCATGTTCCCCCAACGGTTGCAGACCAGCACCTGCCGCCCGGGCAGGTCGGCGCGCCAGCGCCCGGCCACGCGGAACTGGGCATGGCCCACGCGGTGCACCATGCGGGTGCGGCCGGTGAGGGCGTCGACCACGTAGACGCCGGCGCTGCCGGCCAGCAGGAAGGCCACCGGGTCGACGGCCGGGTCGTCGGCCAGGTGCCCGACCAGGACGGCGTCATAGTGTTCGGCGCCGCGGATGCGGGCCACCTCGTCCATGCGGTCGTGCTCCCAGAGCACGTTCCCCGCGGCGTCAAAGAGCGTCCCGCCGGCCAGGACCTCGTCGCGCCCGTCGCCGTCGACGTCGTAGACCATCAGGCCGTCATGGTGGCCGTAGGCCAGGCGCGTGCGCTGCTGCCAGAGGGGGCGCAGGTGCTCGTCGTAGGCCCACAGGGCAAAGCCGCTGCCGCCCGCGTCGCGGCGCCACTCGCGCAGGATGACGTCTCGGCCGTGGCCGGTGAGGTTGGCGGAGGTGCGGGTAAAGTCGGCGTAGCGCAACTCCGGGTCGAGCGGCGGGAGCGGGGCGCGGGCCAGGATTTGGCCGCTAGCGCCGGCGATGATGATCATCTCGTCGTTGATGACCCACTCGCCATGGCGGCCGTCGGAGCGGGCCGAGGCGTTGCGGGCGCGTTCGCCCGTCATGCCATAGATCCAGCGGCCCTGGTCGGTGTGCTCACGCGAGTAGACGGCCAGGCGCTGGTCAGGCCAGTTGTCGAAGCGGTCGACGGGCAGGTCCAGCTCCCAGAGGAGCTGCCCCTCGGCCGTCATGGCGCGCAGCGTCTGCCCGGGGACGAGCATGTCAAAGCGGCCGGGGGTGTGGAAATCGGCAAAGAAGGGCTCGCCCATGGGGGCGTAGGTGAGGCCGCGGCGCGGCACCGTGCCGAGCGTCGAGAGGTCCATACGGCGTACCAGGACGGGCTCGGGGACGGCGGCCGAGCGGCGGGCCAGGAGTTCGCGCCCGAGGGCGGCGCGGCGCAGGTCGGCGGCCTCCTCCGCGGGGGTTTGGGTTACGCTCAGGCCGGCCAGGCGGGCGCGCCCCAGGGCGCGAAAGCCGGCCCGCCCCGTTGGGAAGGAGGTGTCGGTGGCCGTCAGGGTTACGGAGAGCTCCGGGCAGGAGCAGGTGAGGCCGTCCCCGTCGAGGTCCACGCAGAGGGTCACGTAGCCGTCCGGCAGGGTCACCTCCTGCTGGGCGAGGGGCAGCCACTCGTCATCGGCGCGACGGTAGAGGACCAGGCGCGCCAACCCCTCGATGGCCCACAGGTAAAAGTGTCGCGAGGTACGCTGGCGGAAGACGATGCCCGCATAGGCGGCGGTGCAATCGTCCCGGTCGTTGTGGGGGCCGGCGGCCGCCTCGAGCGGGCGCAGCGTGGCCCGGATGTGGACGTCGCGGCTGGTGGGCGGCAAGGTCACCAGAGAGCGCTCCTGGGCGCCCGTCTGGAGGACGCGCCGCCCCCCGTCCTCGATCCCCTCGAGCCCTGAGCGGAGCCCAAAGCCGCCCCAGGTGGCCAGGGGCGCGCCCCACCCGGCAAAGATCGCGTCGGTGGCCGGGTCGGGCGGGAGCATCGGCTCGAGCACCGCCCCCAGCGGGCAAGCGGTGAGGTCGAGCGCGGCGATCTGTCGTTCTGCTTGGCGTACACGTTTCATAACGATTACCTCTGTTACCGAAGGGTGGCTGTGGCTGTCAGGCGGTGGTGGGCGCCTCGAGGATGGCGCCTTGGGCGCGCAGCGCCCCCTGGAGGGCGGGCACGTCCAGCGCGCGGGGGGCGCAGCCCTGGCGCGCGGCCAGCGCGGCGGCCACCCCGGCGGCCTCGCCGGTGGCCAGGCAGGTGGCCATGACGCGCACTGAGCCGAGCGCGTCGTGGTCCGCCGAGATGCAGCGCCCGGCCGCCAGCAGGCCGTCGACCTCGGCCGGCACGAGGGCGCGGTAGGGGATGCCGTAGGAGCGCCCCGGCTCGAGGTAGACCATCTCGGTGCCGCGGCCCGGCGCGTGGATGTCGATGACATAGGCGCCGCGGGCCACGTGGTCGGCGAAATCCGCATAGCCGACGATATCGGCGCGGGTCATGGTGTACAGGCCGCGCAGGCGGCGGCTCTCACGCAGGCCGACCTGGGGCGCCGAAGAGAGCAGGAAGGCGCGCTCATAGCCGGGGGCGTTGGCGCGCAGCCAGTCGAGCAGGGCCATCACCTGGCGGCGGCCGGTGATCTCGCCGTTGGTGAGGTCCCAGGCGTTGGTGCAATCCCCCGGGATGCGCGTGGCGTTGGCATAGTACTCGCCCTTGCGCCACATGGGGAAGAGGGCCGGCGGGCGAGTGGTAACAAAGGTGCCCTGGGCGATCTCCTCGTCGATCCGGGCGCGCAGGGCGGGCCCGAGCGACTGCGGCCAGCTCGTCACCCCTCCGATGACGAAGGCCAGGGTCATCGGCTGCGGGGCGGAGGTATCCTGCTCATAGGCGGCGCCGGAATGGTAGATCACGTCGCCGTCGCCGCTGGCGTCGACCACCACGGGCGCCAGGATGGCGCCGCGGCCCGATTTGTTCTCAACCAGGATGCCGCGCAGGGCCGACCCCTCGCGGACGGCGCCGACCACCTGGGTATGCAGGAGCGGGCGGACGCCGGCCTCCAAGGCCATCTCCTGGGCGACGAACTTGGTCACCTCGGGGTCGTGGCGGACGTACTCGCCCTCCTCGGGGACGCTCTCGGTACCGCCGGCGACGCGGATGCGCTCGACGAGGTCGCGGGCGACGCCGCCGATGATCAGGGCGCGAAAGTCGTTGAACTGGCGGATGTTGATGACCGAGCCGGCGGTGAGCATGCCGCCCAGGCAGCCATGCTTTTCCACCAGGAGGACGTCGGCGCCGGCGCGGGCCGCGCCGATGGCGGCGCCGAGGCCGGCGGGGCCGGCCCCTACCACCAGGACCTGCGGCTCGGCGATGACGGGGGTGCGGCGGGCGGGTTCGCTGATCTCGTGCGGCATGGGCCGGCTCCTTCTCTGTGCGGTGCGGCTATCGTGCGTCGCGGGGGGGCGGGGGGCACGCCCCCGCCCCATATCGGTTGTACAGGCCGAACTAGGAATGCTTCTCCGGCTCTTCCCAGAAGAGCGTTTGCGGGCAGAGGAGGGCGTCATCCCCCAGGGGATCGTCCATCGGGTACCCGCCGACATAGTTGCGCAGCCCGTTCTTGACGATGACCTGGGCCGGGAACTGGCCCAGGATGCCGATGCAGGGGAGCTCCTCCGCCCAGATGTCCAGCACGGCGTAGAACAGGTCGTTACGCTTCTTCTCGTCCCCCTCTTTCCAGATCTGGTCAAAGTTCTCCCAGATCTTCCACAGCCAGTGGCCGTCGGGCGGGGGCTCGGCGTGCGGCGTGGAGGGGTTCTGACGGTAGAGCGACCAGGCGCAGCCCCAGGAGCGCGTGTCAAACCGGCCGTCGAACTCGGTGTTGGGGTTCATCGGCAGGATGGTTCGCACCGCCGGGCCCAGGTGGGCGACCATGTCGTTCACCTTGGTGCGCTCTTCGAACAGGGAGCGCTCGATGTTCTTGTGCGCCATGTTCAGGCCGACGTCGGCCAAGTACTTGACGACCATCTGTGTGACGTCTTCGTAGGGGTCGCCGGCGATGTCACGGGTGATGAGCTCGATCGCCATCGTCTCACCGGAGCCGTCCTTCCAGAGGCGGAAGCCGTCCGCGTCGCGGGCGGCATAGCCGGCCTCATCGAGGAGGCGGTTGGCCAGGTCCGGGTCGTACTCGGTGTGCGCGTAGGCCTGCTTGGGGTAGTACTGGGGCGAGCCCTTGATGGGGCTGTACTGGCGCCCCTCGCAGAGGCCGTCGAAGACCAGCTCGGCGATCTCGGTGCGGTTGATGGCCTGCGAGATGGCGATGCGCACGTTGCGGTCGCTAAAGAACTCGCGGGTGCGGGCGTCGGCCGTGGTCATGTTCAGGTGCAGGACGCGATGCATCGAGTCCATCGCGAACACGACCTTATAGTCGCCCTTCTCCTCGTTCTCTTTGTAGAGGGTATAGTTGGTCGTGGTCAGCTGCCGCCCGAAAAAGTCGATCTCACCGTTGATGACCCACATGGCGAACACGTCCGCCGACGAGTGCAGGCGGTGCGTGATGCGGTCCACGTAGGGCAACTGCTGGCCCTCAGCATCGACCTGGAAAAAGTAGGGGTTGCGCTCCATGAGAAAGTACTCCTCAGAGAGCTGGTTCTTGGCGTTCCAGGCGCCCATGGTGGGCAGGTCCGGGTTCATGTACCAGGTGTTCCGGTCCATGTAGACGGCCGCCCACGAGTCGACGCCCATCTGGGTGACCATCTTGGCCAGGGCGTCCTTGTCGGCGAACTCGGCGTGGAACTGCTCTAGATAGTGCCCCGGCACAAACGGCGAAGAACGGGTGACATTAAAGCCAAAGAAGGGGTTCGGCGCGGCAAAGGCGAGTACCACGGTATAGTCGTCGGGCGTATCCAGCGTGGCCAGCACCTTGGGCGACCCGTTCGACCAGGAGGACGGCGTGGAGGGCGTCAGGTCGGGGTTCTGCAGCTCGTGCTGCCAATACCAGGAGACCGCCGCTGCGGTAAACTCGGTCCCGTCGGACCAGCGGGCGCCCTTGCGCAGGTGGAAGGTCCACTCGGAGGCGTCGGCGTTGGTCTCCCACGATTCGGCCAGGCAGGCGCGCAGGCTGAGGTCCGGGTTGTACCAGAGGAAGGAGGCCTCCTGGAGTTTGGAGGGGCCGACGCGGTCCGACACGCCCTTGAAGGAGCGACGGATGAGCCCGCCGTACTTGCCGGTCATCTCCATGACCGGGCAGACGTGCGGGTTCTCCGGCAGGCGCTCGGTGACGGGGGGCAGTTCTCCCTTGGCGACGCGTTCGGCGAGCATGGGCGCCTCGGCGTATCTGGAGGGGACGGCGGTCGGCGCCGCCGGCGGCGCAGCCGGCGCTGCCGTCGGGGCGGCCGGGGCGGCGGGCACCGCGGTGGCCGGGGCGGCGACCGCCGGAACGGCAGTCGGCGCGGCCGGCGTGGCCACCGCGCAGGCCGCGGCCAGGGTGCCGGCGGCCGTCAGGGCCGATACCCGGATTAAGTCTCGTCTCTTCATGCTCAACATGGGTAATCCTCCCGCATTCCGGACGTGGGCGCCACGTGGCGCTCACACGAACACATTAGGACACCGTTCCCGAGCACTAAGCGGAGTGGGGCGCATGGTCACGCTATCGGCATACTCACTCCTTGGCGGGGGGCGCCCGCCGCTAGTCGAGCGACTCTAGCAGGCCTTCGGGCAGCCGCGCGGCGTAGACGTGCGGGATGCCCGTACGGTCCGAGTTGTAGATCACCCATTTGTTGTCTGGGCTGTAGTAGGGGTGTGGATGGGTGTACTGCGGCGTGGAGAGGCTGGACCCCGTCTCACACAGCAGCGTGCTCCGGCCGGTGCGCAGCGACCCCACCACCAGGCGGGCGGCGTCCATCTCGTCCCCCACCCAGAAGCGCCCGTCGCGGGAGGAGTTGACGTGGTCGTACGCGTAGCCGCGGCCGACGACGACGGGGCGCTCCTCCCCCGGCCACAGCGCCAGGAGGTTGCCCTCGGCGGCCAGCTGGGCGTTCGTGGCCTCGCGCCGGTCCGACACGGTGGAGAGGATGCCGTAGGTGGGGCCGATCCAGGACTGGTGCCCCATGGTGGGCCGGGTGAACGGCTTGCCCCAGGGGAGGGTGCGGTGGTTCTGGCCCTCGATGTCGATCAGGTAGATGGTCTTGCCGATCTCCCCAAAGCGCACCACCATGCGGCCATCGTCGTCCACGACGGCGCCGCGGTTGTGCTGGATCATGATGTCGGTGCCGGCCGGGTCCACCTGGGGGTGGGCGTTGCACATGTCCTGGCCGGCCTCCCAGATGACGCGGCGCTCGCCGGTCTGCAAGTCGCAGCGCCACAGGCCAAAGCGCCGGTTGCCGAGGTAGGCGGAGTTGATGTAGTAGCGCCCGTCCGGCGTGACGGAGCCGCGCGTGCGCGGCAGGAGGGCGCCGTCGAACTCCCAGGAGGAGGATTCGAGGGTGGCCATGTCCAGCCGGAAGAGGGTGTAGGCGCCGCCGCCCTCCTGCAGGTCGATGTAGTAAAAGAAGCGCTGGTCCGGGGAGACGCCCTGGCCGCGCATGCGCCCGCGGCATTCGGCCACGCGCGACAGCAGGCGCCGCTCGAGGTCGGCCCGCCACAGGGCGGTGGGGCCGACCGAGTCATGGTGGCGGGTAAAGAAGACGTAGCGGGAGGAGGCGTCCATATAGGGCACCTCAAAGTACTCGTGGTCGTTGATGGCGGGGCAAGAGGTCAGCTGGTGGATCTCGGCGCCCGAGGGGGCGACCTCGCGGACGATCCACTCGGTGGCGGTGCGCTCGAACAAGGTGGCCATGTGTCCTCCCTGGCGGTGCCCCCCGCGGCGGGCGGCTACCAGCCCCTCACCATGTAGGCCTGCAGGAGGCCCGACTCGTCCGAATTGAAGAAACCGGTGCGCCCGTCGGGAGAGAGGAAGGGGTGTGGGTGGGTGGTCTTGTCCCACGAGGAGCGCGCGTCGAGGAGCGGGGTGACGTTGGCCAGCGGGGCGTCCTCGTCCTCCGGCAGGTCGGCCAGGTAGATGAGGCCGGCCGGCCGAACGGGCGTAGGGCGCTCGTCGACGATGAGGCGCCGGCCGGCGATATCGACGCCAAAGTGGACAAAGTAGGGGCGGTCACACTCCCGCGACAGGACGTTGCGGCGCCCGCCGGGGGTGTGAGTGCCCAGGTGGCCCGCGTCAGGCAGGAGGTGGCCCATCACCAGGTGCCCCTCGCGCACCTCGGGCCAGTGGACGCCGCTGATGCCGACGGTGCCCGAGCGGCCCACCCAGCACTGGTGGCCGGCCTGGCGCTCCTGCGCGTCGCGCCCCCAGGGGAAACAGCGCAGAGAGGGCGCGCTGCCGGGGGCGTCATCGCGGAGGACGTGGATATCGTTCCCGAGGGCGCCGGTGGAATAGTGGCGGCTGCCGTCCCGATCAAAAAAGTGGCCGTGGTTGTGCTGCAGCATGACGTCATGGGAGGCGTCGATCTCGCGTGAGCGGCAATACTGCGGGTGCATGTTCGTCCAGGTGTTCCCCGTGATGGCCACGCGCGCGCTGCCGTGCTCCAGGTCGAACACCAAGAGGCCCCAGGGCAGGTCCTCGCGCTCCCCGTCGCGCAGGAAGCAGGAGAGGGCCAGGCGGCGGCCGTCCGACGAGATGGTGGAGAGGGGGTAGATGAAGGAGGGGCGCAGGTCGGTGCCGGGCAGGGGCGCGTCGATGACGGCCAGCGTCTCACGGGAGGTACCGTCCAGCCGGACGCGCCGGAGCGCCAGGCTGCCGGAGCCGACCTCGGTCTGGTCCACAAAGTAGTAGAGGTACTGCCCATCGGGCGAGACGGAGGGCGCCGTGGCGCCGGTCTCCTCGGTGAGGGGCGCCAGGGCCCCGCCGTCCTCGAGGTCGCAGAGGAGGTAACGGTGAAGGGGATCGTGCCGGTCCGAGCCATGGGCGTGCGACGAGCGATGGAGCACGAGGCGCTGCGCATCGGGGCAAAAGATCTGCGCCTCCATATAGACGTGGGAGGAGGGCAGGGCCTCGGTGGTGAGTTGGAAGACCTCCAGCGACGAGGGGCTGGAGGGGAGCAACAGGTCGGGTCGTGGGATCACGGGGGGCCTCCTGGGGCGGTAGTGGGCCAGCGGCGCCCGGCCCGGGGGCCGCGCGCGGCCGGCTATACCGGCAGAACGCTAACGACGGAGCAACGCTCGAGAGCCGGTGCAAAGGCCGGCGGCGATGGCCCCGGTAGACCCTACGGAGGGGCCCCTACCTATTTCTGGGCGCCGTCCGCGGCGGGGGCGCGCGGCGGCGAGGCGCCGTTGAGAGAGAGGGCCAGTTCATCGGCCATGCCGCGGGCGGCGGCCTGCAGTTCCTGGTGCACCAGGCGGCCATACTCGCCGGAATAGCGCCCGGCGGGCAACGACACGCAGATCGAGGCCCAGCAGCGGCCATCCGGCCCGATGACCGGCACGGCCACGGCCTGGTTCTGGCCGCCATCGGTGGCCCGGCAGAAAAAGCCGTCGTCGCGGATGCGGCGCAGGGCGGCGCGGAGCGCTGCGTAGGAGGAGAGACCGTCCCACTCGTCACCGGGGAGGCCGTGATAGCGGACGATGGGGTCCAGCTCGTCGCGCTCGAGGTAGGCCAGGAGGAGCGGCCCGCTGCAGCCGGCGTAGAGGCGGCGGCGCTGGAGGGGGCTGGCGGCCGACCGGGCGAGAGCGGCGCCATCCCCGCGGCGGGCGATGACGACGTGGTGCCGGTTGGCCAGGGCGGCGACGTGGACGGCCTCATGGACGTGGGCGGCCAGGAGGGTGGCGGCCTGCTCGGCGGCGTGTTTGAGGGTGCCCTGGCGGAAGTAGGGTTCGGCCAAAGCCAGGAGGTGGGGGCCGATGGCGTAGCGTTTGGCCTCGTCGCGGGCGACCAGGCCCAACGACTCGAGGGTGATGAGGATGTTGTAGACCGTGGTCTTGTGCAGGCCGGAGGCACGGGAGAGTTCGGTAAGGGTGAGGGGGGTGCGCGCGATGAGGTCGAGGATGTCGGTCGCACGTGACAGTACCTGGATCATAGTCTCCTCACAGCGGCTTACGCCCCAAGTCTGAGAAGTCCGGTGCGTATCCCCAGCGCAGTGGAACCGATTTCAATGTCTGAGTGTACAGTACACCAGGGCAGGGCCAGCGTCAAGCGCCACACGGTGTCGCGGCGGGGGGGTCCGCCGTCCCGTCACAGCGAGTCGACCTGTGCGCCGGCCCGCACACCGGCGGGGGCGGAAGCGAAGCGGGCCGATATGGAGTGCGGCGCCCCAGCGCCGCTCCGGCGCGGAAGAGCCCGCGAAGGCACACAGGCTCTCCGCCGGCCAGACGCCAGGGGCTAAAGACCCCTGGCTACGAGAAACGCCCCCTAAAGGGGGCTCAAGACGCGTATACGCGTATGTGCTCCGGAGCCGGCTTTAGCCGGCGTACCTGGTAGGGCGGGGTCTTTAGCCCCGCCGCCCGGGCGGCTGCGGCGGGCCTGTTTTCAGAGAAGTGCGGCGCCCCAGCGCCGCTCCGGCGCGGCAGACCGCGAAGCCGCGCGGCAGACCGCGAAGCCGCGCGGCAAGAGCCTGGGCCGGCCCGACAGCGCCGCCGGACGGTGGCGCATGACCTCGGGGGTCCCGAGCCCGTCTGCGGGCCAAGACCCCCGGGGTCTAGAAGGCGGGAGCCCCCTCGGCCCTCTCCGCCAGGTCCGCCGTCCTCAGACCCCCGGGGTCCGGCCGTCTGCGGCCCCATGACCCCGGGGGTCGTGACGGAGTCGGCCGCCAGCATCGCTCCGTGAGCCGGCCTTAGCCGGCGTTACCGGTAAAGCGGGGCTAGGTTGGCCCCCGAACGGGAGGTGCCCCGCCCGGCGGACGCGGCGGCTTGCCGCTCGGCTCGCCGTCACGGGCGCCTCCCCCCCTTGACTTCCCCGCCATCTGTGCTAATATCACCCCATGCTGATATGATGATACGCTGACACGCCGTCCCAGAGGGGAGATCCGATGCTGCTGGCTGTCCCTGCGCAGGCCATCGACCTGCAGGCCCGCCTCTTCCGTGGCTTCGCCGACGCCTCGCGCCTCGCCATCCTCGAGGCCTTGCGTGCCAAGCCGCTCAGCGTTTCCGACATCGTCCGCGCCACCGGCCTCAACCAGCCCAACGTCTCCAACCACCTCGCCTGCCTGCGCGACTGCGGCCTGGTCGCCTCGGAACAGGCGGGGCGCTTTGTCCGCTACCGGCTCAGTGACGAGCGCGTCGCCCGCCTGCTGAGCCTCGCCGACGCCCTGCTCACCGATGTGGCCAGGGGCGTCTACCAGTGCACCCACCTTTACCAGCCGGCGGAACAGCCCCAGGGCTGACGGGCGCAAGCCCCCCGCCCACGGCTCGCCCGCCACGCCTTTCGGGCGCCCGCCGCCACCTGTGGCGCTGGCGGCCCTGGCGCGCGCCTGGCACCACAAGGAGCACCCCCTACCATGGTGAGCATCGTCACTGATAGCACCGCGGACCTGTCACCCGAACTGGTCCAGCGCGCCAGCATCTACGTGATCCCTTACTTTGTCCACCACGGCGAACACGCCTTCCGTGACGGCCTCGATATCGACTCGGAAGGCGTCTACCGCCTCGTCGACGAGACCGGTGAGCTGCCCAAGACCGCCGCACCCCCCGTCGCCGACTATGTGGCCGCCTTTGACCGGCCCGGCCCGGTGATCTTTACCGGCATCGCCTCGGCCCTGTCGGCTGGCTTTCAGAACGCCCGCCTGGCCGCCGAGCAGTTCTCGGCCGGCAAGGTGCGCCTGATCGATTCCCGCAACCTCTCCACCGGCACCGGCCTCCTGGCCCTGCGCGCCGCCGACCTGCGTGACCAGGGCCTCTCGGCCGACGAGATCGCCGCCGACCTGCACGCCGCCGTCGGGCGGGTACACACCTCCTTTGTGGTGGATACGCTCAAGTACCTCTACATGGGCGGCCGCTGCACCGCCCTGGAGAGCGTCGTCGGCAGCCTGCTGCGCATCCGCCCGGTGATCGCCGTGCAGCCCGATGGCTCGCTCGACGTGCGGGAAAGGCTGCGCGGCTCACGCAAGCGCGCCCTGCAGTCCCTGGTCGACGACTACCGCGCCCACCTGCCCGAGATGGACCTGCGGCGCGTCTTTGTGACGCACTCCGGCTCCGATGACGCCGCCTGGCTCACCGAGCAGATCCGCAAGGTGGGCGCCCCGCAGGAGCTCCTGGTCACCCGGGCCGGCTGCACCATCTCCAGCCACTGCGGCCCCAACACCATCGGCATCCTGTACATGACCCGCTAGCCCCCGCCCCGCAGCAGATGATGCTGGTACGGGCTCAACAGGACGGACAGGATTTGGAGGGGATTCACAGGATTGACAGGATTTACAGGATTCACAGGATTGGGGATAGGGTCGACTCGGCCGAGAAAGCATTCCAGTCCCCAGCACTCCTGAAATCCTGTCAATCCTGTTAATCCTGTCCTTCTTCTCCTCTCTTCTCTTCTCACCCCAGGCTGGCCCGCGGCGCCGCTTGCCGCGCCGGCGCCACGGGGCTACACTCGCCGCACATGGCCGCCACCGGGGGGCGCCTGCGCCGCCCGGTGACCCGCAGGAGAGTGCGCATGACTACCGTCGTCCAGGAAGAAAGCGTCGCCGCCGCCCCCGCCTGGGAGGACGCCGCCGGCCTCCTCGCCGCCCTCACGTCCCGCCCCGATACCCCCCGCGTCGCCGACCTGCGCACGCGGGTGCGCACCGCCATGGAGCGCCCCTACACCGCCCACGTCTGGCCAGCGCGCATCGACGATCGCTACCTGCCCGAACCCCTCGCCGTGCGCAACGCCCGCGCCCTGGCGCTGAAACTCTCGGGCATGCCCACCGACCTGTGGGCGGGCCAGCTCTTGGCCGGGTCGCTGACCCTCGAGGAGCCGCGCGTCCACTATGAGCGGGGCTTTCCCGATTACACCACGCCCGACGAGCGCGCCGCCGCCGCTGCCTTGGGCCTGGGCATCACCTCCGTCTTTGGGCACATCGTGCCCGACTATCCGCGCCTCCTGACGCGCGGCCTGCGCGGCATCATGGCCGGGGCGGAGGCCCAGCGCCCCGCCTGCACGACCCCCGCGGAGAGCGCCTTCCTCGATTCCGTCGTCCTGGCCTGCGGGGCCGTCATCGACCTGGCCGCCCGCCTGGCCGATCGCTGCGACGGGGAGGCCGCCCAGGCCCCTGACGCCGCCCGCGCCGCCGAGCTCACCCAGATGGCCGCCAACCTCCGCCAGGCGCCCGCCGGCCCCGCGCGCACCTTCTGGCAGGCGCTCCAGGCGGTGTGGCTGGTGCATATGGTCTTTCACGCCAGCATGAACGGCAACGCCCTGGGCCGCTTGGACCAGTACGCCTGGCCCTACCTGCGCGCCGACCTGGCCGCGGGCGCCCTGACCCTCGCGCAGGCCGCCGAGCTGACCGATTGCTTTACGCTCAAGTTCAACGAGCGCGCCGCCACCACCGAGGAACAGGCCCCCGACCATCGCGCCAAGGAGAGCCTCGACCCGGCCCGCCGCACCCGGCACACGACATCCTCGCAGCTGGGCACCCGGCGCGACAGCCTCGATGCCACCAACCACTGGCTGCAGAACATCGTCGTCGGCGGGCTGACGCCGGACGGCGTCGACGGCACCAACCCCCTCTCCTACCTGCTCCTGGAATCCTACCGGCGCAACCAGATGACCAACCCGCTCCTCACCGTGCGGGTGCACCGTGCCTCTCCCGAGGCGCTGGTGCGCTACACCTGCGAGGTGCTCAAGGACGGCGGCGGCATGCCGGCGCTGTTCAACGACGAGGCCCTCGTCCCGGCGCTGGAGGCTATCGGCATCCCCACGCCCGACGCCCGCGACTATACCAACGACGGCTGCTGGGAGGTCATCATCCCCGGCCGCACCGATTTCGGCTTCCAGCGGCTGAGCACCATGCTCTGCCTGGAATGGGCCCTGCACCGCGGCGTCTCTCGTGTGGACGGCGCCCAGGACGGCCTGGATACCGGCGACCCGCGCGCCTTTGCCTGCTGGGAAGACGTCTGGGCCGCCTTCTCCGCCCAGCTGGACCGCATGGTGGGCGGCGTCGTCCGCCGCGTGGTGCGCACGCTGAACAACCGCGCCACCATCGCGCCGGTGCCGCTCCTCTCCGCCTTGATCGACGGGGCCGTCGAATCTCGGCGGGACATGACCGCCGGCGGCGCCCGCTACCGCACCTTTGGCCTGCTCCTCGAGGGCGCCGCGCACACGATCGACTCGCTGACGGCCATCCGCAAGGTCATCTTTGACGACGGCGCCGCCACCATGGCCGACCTGTGTGACGCGCTCGACGCGGATTTCGTCGGCTACGGGCCGCTGCGCGCCGCGCTCCAGGCCGCCCCCAAGTACGGGAACGACGACCCCATCGCCGACGCCATGGGCCTGGCCCTCATCGACGCCTTTACCGCCTGCGTCGACCGCCACGCGCGCGCCCACCGCGACGAGGTCCTCTTCCCCGCCGGCGTGGGCACCTTTTCCTGGTACATCGGCATCGGCGAGGGGCTGGGCGCCTCGCCCGACGGCCGCCTGGCGGGGCAGCCGGTGTCCTCCAACTTTTCGCCGGCCTTGGGGAGGGACGTGGCCGGCATCCCGGGGGCCATCCTCTCTTACGGGGCCATGCATTCGGCCAACCTCCCCGCCGGCGGGCCGCTGGACCTGCGCCTGAACCGCCGCCTCGTCGCGGGTGAGGAGGGCACCGCCCGCATGGCCGCCCTGGTGCGCTCCTTTGTTGACACGGGCGGCAACATGATGACCCTGACCGTGGCCGACACGCGCGAGCTCTACGCCGCCCAGGAAGAGCCGGAACAGTGGCGCTCGCTGCGGGTGCGTATGGGTGGCTGGTGCGCCTACTTTACCATGCTCAGCCGTGAGCAGCAGGACCATCACATCCGCCGCCAGGAGGGACGCTCGTGACCGCCCCACGCCACCAACCCACCGCGACCCTTGACGACCCGGCGCCCGACACGGCCGGCCTCCTCTTCGACGTGGACACCTTTGCCATCCACGACGGCCCCGGCATCCGCATGACCGTCTACCTGAAGGGTTGCCCGCTGGCCTGCGCCTGGTGCCACAGCCCCGAATCGCGCGGGGCCGGGCCCGTCCTGGTCTTCCTGCGCGACCGCTGCGCCCTCTGCGGCGCCTGCGTCGCCGCCTGCGAGCGGGGCGCCCACGCCCTGGACGACGGCCGCCACATCATCGCCCGCGAGCGCTGCGCGGCCTGCGGGGCCTGCGCCCGCGCCTGCCCGCAGGAGGCGCTCCACCTCAAGGGGTACGTGGTCCGCGCGGGGGAGGTCGTCCGCCGGGCCGCGCGGATGAAGCCCTTCTTCACCCATTCCGGCGGCGGGGTGACCCTGACGGGCGGCGAGGTGACCATGCAGCCCGCCTTTGCCGAGGCGATCCTGCGCGGCTGCCGGGCGGAGGGCATCCGCACGGCCATCGAGACCTCCGGCGCCTGCTCGTGGCAGGTGCTGGAGCGGCTGCTCCCCTTTACCGACCTGGTGCTGTACGACCTCAAGATCGTCGACGAGGCCGCGCATCGCCGCTGGGTGGGCGCCTCCAACCGGGCCACGCTGGCCAACGCCGCGCGCCTGGCCGGGGCGGGCGTCGACGTCGAGGTGCGCGTGCCGCTCATCCCCGCGATCACCGATACCGAGGAGAACCTGGGCGCCATCTATGCGCTGATGCGCACGGCGGGGCTGCGGCGCGCGGCGCTCTTGCCATACAACGAGGCCGCCCCCGCCAAGTACGAGTGGCTTGACGCGCCCTACCCGCTGGGCGCCCTGCCCCGCCAGGCGCCCGCGGCCCTGGCGGCGATGGTCGCCCTGGCGGATGAGTACGGGCTGGACGTCCGCGTGGACGGGTAAGCGCCCGCCGGGCGCCGCCGTCCCAGCATAGGAAAGGAGCCTCCTATGAAACTCCTCCTGATCTGCGGGGCCCGCAACCCGCAGGGGCAGACGGCCACCGCCGCCGGGGCCATCCTGGCCGGCTATGAGCGCGCCGGCGGCCAGGTCGAGCGCGTCTTCCTGCCGACCCTGCACCTCGAGCGCTGCCGACAGTGCGAGGACTCAGGCTGGGGCACCTGCCGCAGCGAGGGGCACTGCGTCATCGACGACGACCTGGACCTGCTGGTGGCCAAGGTGCGCGCGGCCGACGCGGTGGTTTTTGCCACGCCGGTCTACTATGGCGACCTCGCCGAGAGCATCCGCGCCTTCACCGACCGCTTCCGCCGTACGGCCACCCACATGGCCGACACGTCGGGCATCAAGGGCAAGCCGGCCGTGGGCCTCTGCGTGGCCGGCGGCGGCGGGGGCGGGGCGCCCAACTGCTGCCTCAGCCTGGAGCGGGTCGTACAGCGCATCGGGTTTGACCTGGTGGACGTCATTCCCGCCCGCCGGCAGAACCTGGCCGCCCAGTTGCCGCGGCTGGAGCAGGTCGGCGCCTGGCTGGCCACCGCGCCGCACTCCTAGGCGGCCGGCCCGTCGGCCGCAGCCGCATAGTTAGCCGTCTACAGACCCCCGGGGCCCCGCGCGGCCTGTGCCCAACGTCAAGCGGAGGCCCTCCCCCGCAGGCTCGGCTGTGCTGCGATCTCCGCTCGTGGCTTTGGGTCCTCGCAACGTGGTCCCGGGTCCTCCCGGCGTGGACCCGGGTCCTCCCGGCGTGGACCCGGGTCCTCCCGACGTGGTCCCGGGTCCTCCCGACGTGGTCCCGGGGCCTCCCGGCGTGGTCCTGCGTCTGCGCCGTACGCGGAGACTATACCTCGGCGCTGGCATTCGGATCTCGTTCTATGCGCCCCTTGCATATCGCCTGCATCTACGTTACAATAACCCTAGCTGTGAAGCGCCCCCTAGTGGCACGGTGATAGCCCCTCCTGCATTCTATTCTGCCGTGCCCGATGTGCTCAGGTTCCTCGTGTTGCGTGCCCCGCCTGACCGCTTTGCCGTCGGGAACGATATGGCCCGGTGCAACGTTTCTTGAGTAGGAGGGGCACAGGCACGGCGCTCCCCCGGGGCGCCACGCTGCCCCGCCGTGTGGCCGTTCGGACCTTCAACACATGGCAGGAGGTAGGTGCCATGGCCAAGCAAACGGTCATCCTTCGCACGCTGGCAGCCGCGGGCCTGCTGGCTACCGGGATCGCCATCGGGGCCTGGCTGCCGCACCGCGCGCCCGCCTCGCTGTGCACGCTGCTGTTGCCCGCCGCGGACCTGCCGGGCTGCACCGCCGACTGCGCGCAGATCCCGAACAGCCGCGACGAGGCCACCCGCTGGGCCACGAACCTCGGCCTCGTACAGGACTATGAGGAGGGCATCGCGACCTACTACCAGGTCGGGCCGGCGGGGCACGAATGCGGGGTCACCCAGTCGGTGTACCGCTTCCGCACTGGCCGCGTCGCGGCCCAACGCGTCTAGGCGGTCGCGGCGGGGTTCACTTCTCTGTCACTGGGGGACCTGACCCCGCTGCCGCCCGAGCCGCTCGCCTCGAACGGCCAGCGCGGCTACACCGCCGGCGCGGCGACGGAGCTCGCGGCGATCCGCTTCTACGTCGGTTACCTGGGTGACGTGGTGGTGATACTGCAGGTGGCCGGCTTTGCCGGCCCGCAGGGGGATCATAGCGACGTGCAGGGCACCTTTGATCGGGTGCTCCCCGCCATGCTGGACCACATCGCCGGCGCCCTGCAGCCCGCCGCCGAACCCCCGGCCTGAGGCTTGCCGCCGGGCGCCCCGCCGCGCTAGAATGGCACCCCAAGATAGTGGACCGCAGGAGTCGTTACCCAGGAGGTACCGACCATGAACGCGTCCGCCCTGGCTGAGACGATCGGGCGCCTGCTGGCCCCCGGGAAGGGGCTGCTGGCCGCCGACGAATCCACCGGCACCATCACCCGGCGCTTCCAGGCCCTCGGCATCCCCTCCACCTCGGACACCCGCCGTGACTACCGCCACCTGCTCTTTACCACGCCCGGCATCGCCGAGCACCTCGGCGGCGTCATCCTCTACGATGAGACGATCCGCCAGAACGCCGCCGACGGCCGCCCCCTGCGCGAGGTCCTGGCCTCCCAGGGGATCGTCCCCGGCATCAAGGTGGATACCGGCGCCATGGAGCTCGCCCTCCACCCGGGGGAGCGGATCACCGAGGGGCTGGACGGCCTGCGCCCCCGCCTGGCCGAGTACTACGCCCTGGGGGCCCGCTTTGCCAAGTGGCGGGCGGTCATCGCCATCGGCGCGGGGCTGCCCACGGCCTTTTGCCTGGCGGCCAACGCCCGGGCCATGGCCCGCTACGCGGCCCTCTGCCAGGAGGCCGCGTTGGTGCCGATCGTGGAGCCCGAGGTGCTCATGGACGGCGCCCACTCCCTGGCCCGCTGTGAGGAGGTCACCACGGCGGCGCTCTCGGCCACCTTTGCGGCGCTGGCGGAGCACGGCGTGTTGCTGGAGGGGGTGCTGCTCAAGCCGAACATGGTGCTGGCGGGGCAGTCCGCGGCGGAGCAGGCCTCGCCGGAGGCCGTGGTCGAGGCCACCCTGCGCACCCTGCGGCGGACGGTGCCGGCGGCGGTGCCGGGGGTGGTGTTCCTCTCCGGCGGGCAGAGCCCCGAGCGGGCCACGGCGCACCTGAACCTGCTGAACCGGGCCGGCGCGGCGCCCTGGGCGCTGTCGTTCTCCTTCGCCCGGGCGCTACAGGGGCCGGCCATGGAGGCCTGGCGGGGGGCCGCGGCAAACGTGCCGGCGGCCCAGCGGGCCTTTGCCGCGCGGGTGCGGCTGGCCGGCGCCGCGCGGAGGGGTGCCTACGACCCGGCCATGGAGCCCGCGGCCTAGGCGCCCGGCAGCCCCCGAGTTCTCGGCGTCGGAGGCGGCCGCCTCTTTCCCGACCCCCGGGTTCTTCCGGGCGGGGCGGCCCGTCCGCGGGCGGCCCGCCCGGGAACCCGGGGGTCTAAAGGACGGCAGGCCTTTCTGTCGCAGCAGCGGGGCTCGCCGCCTACAGACCCCCGGGGTCCCGGCCGAAGACGGCCCCAAGACCCCGGGGGTCGTGAAGAGTCCGCCCGGCAGACCCCCGGGGCTGTGAGGCAGTCGCACGCGCCGCATGACCGCCGGCGCTCACCCCTTGGCCAGGTAGCGCACCAGCGTGATCCCGCCCAGCACCACCCCCCAGGCCGTGTACCCCAGGGCCAGGTTGGCGCCCAGGCGCAGCCCCGCCCGCGCCCCCAGGTGCGTGGCCACCACGAACGCCGTGGTCCCCAGGATGCCGATGATCAGCGAGCCCGTATAGTCGACCATCGTCGCCTTGCCGTCCCCCTCGGCGCGCGCCAGGATCCACAGCGACAGCGGCACGTTGAGCGGCATCGTGGCCGTGACGGCGGCCAGCGCCTTGGAGTAGTTGCGCGCCACGGCCACGGCGATGATGATCACGATCGACACCACCACCGGCCCCACTTGCTTCCACGCGTTCGCAGGCACCATGCTTCCCCTCTCCGGCTGGTACGGGCCACATCGCCCGGCCGGGCGAGTCTACCCGCGGCGCGGGCGCCCGGTCAAACGCCCCGGCCAGCGCCCCGCGCGTTGCCTCTTGGCCCCGGCCCGCTATAATGACCCGCACACCCCACCACGGAGGAGCCTGCCACGTGATCATTGACGTCCACGCCCACCTGGGCCTTGACCACACCTTTGACGAGGATTTCCGCCGCGCCGACCTCGAGGCCAAGATCGCCGAGCACGCCGTGGACGTCCAGATCGTCCAGCCGGGCACCTGCCACACCCTGGACGACGCGCGCGCCCAACATGACGCCATCGCCGCCCTCTGCCGCGAGCGGCCGGGCCGCTTCCTCGGCATGGCCAACCCCTCGCCGCACCTCCCGCCCGACGCGTACCGCGCCGAGGTGCGCCGCTGTGTGGTCGACCTCGGTTTTGTGGCCCTCAAGCTCCACCCGCTGGCCCACGGCGTGCGCCCCTCCTCGCGGGCCGGGCGCCTGGCGCTGGAGGCCGCCCGCGCGCACGGCATCCCCCTGATGGTCCACACCGGCGCCGGCTACCCCTTTGCCGCGCCGATCGAGATGTTGCCCCTGGCGCACGAGTTCGCCGAGGTGCCCATCATCCTGGCCCACATGGGCCAGGTCACCTACGCTGGCGAGGCCGCCGCCGTCCTGGCCGCCTGCCCCAACGTCTATGGGGACACGTCCTGGTCGCCGGGGTACCTGCTGGCCGACTGGGTCCGCCGCTACGGCCCGCGCCTGCTGCTCGGCAGCGACCACGCCGATAACACCGCCACCGAGCTGGCCAAGATCCGCACCTGCGGCCTGGCCCCCGCCGCGCAGGACGACATCCTGGGCGGCGCCGCCGCTCGCCTTTTCGGATTGGACCGGCCGGCCTGAGGTCGCCCGGCCACCAAGGAGCCCAATGAACGAGAACCAGAAGAAAAAGACCACCATCCCCTCCTTCCCCGAGCTCAAGGCCGCGGGGCACCGCGTGACCATGATCACCGCCTACGACTACACCTTCGCCCGCCTGGTCGACCGCTCGCAGGCCGAGATGGTCCTGGTGGGGGACTCCCTGGGCATGGTGATCCAGGGCCTGGACGGGACCAACCCCGTGACCCTCGAGGAGATGATCTACCACGTCCGGGCCGTGCGCCGCGGCGCGCCGCACACGCTGCTCGTCGGCGACATGCCCTTCATGTCGTACCAGGTCTCGCCCGAGCAGGCCATGGCCTCGGCGGGGAGGATGCTCAAGGAGGGCGGGGCCGACTGCGTCAAGATGGAGGGCGGCCGCTGGCTGGCCCCCACGGTGCGCAAACTGGTCGAGGCCGGCATCCCCGTGGTCGGGCACATCGGGCTGACGCCGCAATCCTCCTCGGCGCAGGGGGGCTTT
The DNA here is from genome assembly GCA_012513595.1 of Chloroflexota bacterium. The sequence goes on along the minus strand of JAAZBY010000339.1, from coordinate 605 downwards.
CAGGTGCAGGGGCGCACGCCCGAGCAGGCCGAGGCGCTCATCGCCGACGCCCAGGCGCTAGACGAGGCCGGCGCCTTTGCCATGGTGCTCGAGTGCATCCCGGCGGGGCTGGCCAGGGTCATCACCGCGGCCGTGCGGGCCACGACGATCTCATGCGGGGCCGGGCCGCACTGCGACGGCCAGAACCTGAACGGGTACGACCTCTTGGGGTTGTATGACAAGTTCGTGCCCAAGTTCGCCAAGCAGTACCGGCTCTTGGCCGGGGAGATGCTGGCCGGTTATGACGAGTTCGTGGCCGAGGTGCGCGCCGGCGCCTACCCGGCGCCCGAGCACCGCTTTACCGGCGGCAAGGCCATCCGCGCGCTGTACCCGCCAGAGTAAGGCGGGGGGCCGATGTGGAGTCGCCCTGTGCGCCGGGCCGCACATCGGCAGGGATGAGAACGGGGTGCGCGCGGCGGGCCGGTATGGCGTCGTCACGTGCAGCGGGCCGCACACCGGCAGGCACGAGAACGGGGCGCGCGGCGGGCCGGTATGGCGTCGTCACGTGCAGCGGGCCGCACACCGGCAGGCACGAGAACGGGGCGCGCGGCGGGCCGATATGGAGT
>JAAZBY010000338.1 GCA_012513595.1 Chloroflexota bacterium | reverse complement strand
GTGATGCGCCTGCTCAACCAGCAGTACAAGGAGCGCCTGAGCAAGCAGATCGACGGCTGCAAGATCGAACTGGGCAAGGACGTGTGGGTGCTCGTCCTGCCCGACCCCGACCGCCCGCTGTTCCACATTCACGCGCAGGCCGGCTCGGCTCCCGAGGCGCGCGAGTTGGCCGACAAGTACGTGCGCATCGTCGAGAGCCTGCAAGACTAGCATCCGCCGCGGCCGCGCGCCGGCCCCCGGAAACCGCAAAGGGGTCGCCGTCCCGTTCGAAACGGGATGGCGGCCCCTCTGCATTGCGGCGAACGGCGGCAGACGCCGCTCAGTGCGGCTCGTAGGTCTCGGAGCCCTTGGCGGGCAACGGCACGATCCAGATGTTGCGGTACGCAACCAGGTTGCCGTGATCCTGCAGCAGCAGCGGCCCAGCCACGCCCTCGTCGGGCGTGATCGCCCCCCCAGTCACCCCGGGGAGCTCGACGTTGTTGTGGATCACCTGCCCGTTCTGGAACACGGTGACGCGCACTTTCTCCACGACCTTGCCGTCGGCCACGCGCGCGGCGCGAAAGACGACGTCATAGGTCTGCCAGGCGGTCGGCGGGTTGCAGGCGTTGACCAGCGGCGCGTGCTGGTTGTAGAACGCGCCACAGTCGCCCATGCCGGGGATGCGCCAGCCCCACGAATCCAGCACCTGGATCTCGTAGCGCGCGGCCAGGAACACCCCGCTGTTGCCCTTGGCCTGGCCGGTGGCCTCGGGCATGTCGGGGCAGCGGAATTCGAGGTGCAGGTAAAAGTCGAGAAAGGTCTCCTTGGTCATGATGTCGCCGGTCTTTGGGATGACGTGGAGGACGCCGCCCTCCACCACCCAGCCGGCCGGTCTGCCGTCGCGCGTCGTCCAGTTGCTCACGTCGCGGCCGTTGAAGAGCAGCACGGCGTTCGCCGGGGGAGCAGCGAGATAGGTTTGCATGCATAGCTCCTTTCGTGGGACAGGGCCTGGCGGCAACCTGCGCCGCCGCTCGCATTCTAGCGCACGCCCGCGCGTCCCGCAAGCGCTCTGCGGCGCCTCCGACAGCCTCCCCGATCAGGTCTCCAATATCTCGAGTATTCGTGACCGAACGACCGTGCCGTGCGTTTCAGTACATAGGCGCCCCTGCGCCCGACCAGCCGCGCGGCACCGGGGCACGTTGGCGGCAGGTGGACCCGGGGTCCACGTGCGGGTCGGCCAGGGCTGCGACCGCAGGTCTCGGCTCTCAGGAGGAACCATGCGCAAGCTATTGGCGATTCTGGCGGTCATCGGGCTCACGCTGGCGCTGGCGCTCGCCCCCGTCTCGGCGGGTGGCGGCCAGGTGCGCGGCGATAACGGGCAAGGTGGGGTACACCAGGTGCAGACCCAGGATCCGCCGCCCTTCCAGCCGTAGGGCTGCGAGCAGGGAGGGACCCTTGCCCGTGCGGGGTCCCTCCCTGTACAGCGCGGCCCCGTCCGGGGCTTGACACCCATCGCCGCGCGCGCTATCGTAGACCACAGCGGCCGATTCGCAGCGCAAACAACTGGGAGCAGCGCGATGGGCGTCACCCGCAACGACGTGGCACGACACGCCGGCGTGTCACCCGCCACCGTATCGTATGTCGTCAACAACGGTCCCCGGCCCGTCTCGGTCGAGACGCGCGCCCGCGTGCTGGCCGCCATCGACGCCCTGGGCTACAACCCCAGCGCTATTGCTCGCAGCCTGCGCACCCAGCGCACCAACACGGTCGGCATCATCATCTCGGATATGCTCAACCCCTATCTGGGTGCCATCGCCCAGGCCGCGCAGGACCGCCTGCTGGAGCGCGGGTACGGGCTGATGGTCTCGAACAGCACCGAGTCGCCAGAGCGCGAGTTGGTGTGGCTGCGCCTGATGCAGAACCGGCGCTGCGACGGCGTCATCCTGCTGCCGACGGGTGCCAACCTCGTCTTTCTCCACTCGCTCAACCAGAATGGGCCCACGCTCGTGCTCATCGACCGCGCCATCCCCGAGCTCAAAGTGGACACCATCCTGATGGAGAACGAGGCCGGTACAGCCGCTGCCGTCGCACATCTCATCGCCGAGGGGCACCGGCGCATCGGCTTTCTGGGGCTGCCCGGCGCCATGACACCCGGCCGCGAGCGCCTGGCCGGCTATTGCCGCGCCCTGACGGAAGCCGACCTGCCCGTGAACCCCGAGCTGATCTGCGAGGGCACCTACAGCGCCGAGCACGCCTGCGAGATGGTGGGCGGTCTGCTGGACCTGCGGCCCGCGCCGACGGCCCTCTTTGCCAGCAGCAACCGGCTGGCCCGCGGCGTGCTGCAGGAAATCAAAGCGCGCCACTTGCGTATGCCCGATGATATCG
>JAAZBY010000337.1 GCA_012513595.1 Chloroflexota bacterium | reverse complement strand
TGGTATGGCAAGATAACGTGCCAGAGATGGGCTAGTAGGCGACGGCGGCGCCGTCATTGCGGGGCTCCGCCCCGGCCAACAGCGCCCCGCTCTTGGGATCCACCATGATCACCTGCCCGCCGCCGTAATAGCCCTCGTCCTCGGGGATTACGTGACCATAGCCGCGCAGTGTCTCGATAACCTCCGGGCCGGCGTAGGGCTCGACGTGGAAGGTGGCGCCCGTCTCGTAGGAAAAGCGCGGGGCATCCAGCGCCTCTTGCGGGCTCAGGCCGTGGTCCACGATGTTGCTCAGCACCTGCACCTGGCCCTGGGGCTGCATGAACCCGCCCATCACGCCATAGCTCAGGGCCAGCCGGTCGTCTCTGGTGACCATGGCCGGGATGATGGTGTGGTAGGGGCGCTTGTGCGGCGCCAGGCAGTTGGGGTGCGCCGGGTCCAGCGTGAACAGGGCCCCGCGGTTCTGCAGCACGACACCGGTGCCCGGCACGGTGATGCCCGATCCAAAGCCGTTGTAGAGGCTGTTGATAAAGGAGCAGGCGTTGCCCTCGCCATCGACGGCGGTGAGATAGACCGTGTCGGAGGAGGGTAGGGGCCAGGGCTCTGGCGTGGCGATGGCGCGCCCTGGCGCGATCTCGGCGCGGCGCTCTGTGGCGTAGGCCTCGGAGAGGAGCGCCTCGACGGGCACGTCGGCCAGCGCCGGGTCGGCCACATAGCGCCCGGCGTCCACCATGGCCAGCTTGACCGCCTCCATCTTCAAATGGAGGGTGGCCGCATCCTCCCGGGTCATGGATGCCAGGTCGTAGCCCGCGAGGATGTTGAGCGCCAGGAGCGTGGCGATGCCCTGCCCGTTGGGCGGGCACTCCCACACGTGGTAACCGCGATAGAGTGTCGAGATCGGGTCCACCCAGGTGGAACGGTGATCGACCAGGTCCTGCAGGCTCAACAGCCCCCCCAATGCCTGCGACGTGGCCACGATGGCCTGGGCCACGGGTCCCCGGTAGTAGGCCTCGGGGCCGCCCTTGGCCAGCAGGCGCAGCGTGCGCCCGAGGTCGGGCAGGCGCATCCGCTCGCCGGCGCGGGGTGCGCGTCCGTTCGGCAAAAAGACCCGGGCGCTCTCGGCGTCGCGCTGCAGCAGGGGCACGGCACGTCCCCACAGGCTGGCGATGTATTCAGAGACGGGGTAGCCCCCCTCGGCATAGTCGATGGCCGGGCCGAGCACGCGCTCCATCCCCAGGCGGCCAAAGCGCGCCGAGAGGTCGCACCAGGCCGCGGGCGCGCCCGGAACCGTGACCGCCAGGATGCCCCGCTGCGGCACTGCATCCAGGCCGCGGGCGGCGTAGGTCTCCGGCGTGGCCGCCCAGGGCGCCCGGCCGCTGCCATTGATGGCGTACACCCGCCGGTGGGCGGCCCAGTACACCAGGCAAAAGACGTCGCCGCCCAGGCCGGTGGACATCGGCTCGACCACGTTGAGCGTGGCCGCCGTCGCGAGAGCGGCATCCACGGCGTTGCCCCCCGTCTGCAGGATCCTCAGGCCGGCCTGCGCCGCCAGCGGCTGGCTGGTGGCGACAGCGCCGTTAAACCCGGCCACCGTCGAGCGCCGCGCGGCGCTGGTGCGACGCACCGCCTCACAGGCCGGCATTAGGCGTACCCCTGATCGGTGGCCGAGATGTCTGAAAAGGCCGGCTCCAGGGCGTGATAGAGCGTCTGGTACACGGGATAGTACTCGTTGTAGACCGTC
>JAAZBY010000336.1 GCA_012513595.1 Chloroflexota bacterium | reverse complement strand
CCCGTCACGCTCAAAGACTCGCAGACCAAGCAGGTCGAGTTCGCCAGCGCGCCACAGATCGACGTGGACAAGGTCTACGTCTACGAGTCGCTGCCCAGCTACTTTCGCTGGTACGGCGGCGTGTACACGGACCCCAACTATGGCGTGGGCGTGCAGGAAAAGATCCGGGTGCTGATCGAGTTCACCAACAGTGAGGAGGCCGGCCTGGGCATCCCGCTGCCGCAGGGCACCATGCGGGTGTACAAGGAGGACGTCGGCGGCGGCGCCGAGTTCATCGGCGAAGACAGCATCGAGCACACCCCCAAGGACGAGGACATGTCCCTGTTCCTCGGGAACGCCTTTGACCTAGTCGGCGAGCGCCGTCAGGTCAAGTTCCGCCAGATCGGCGACCGCACCATCGAAGAGACCATCGAGGTCAGCCTGCGCAACCACAAGAGCGAGGCCGTCACGATCCGGGCCCTGGAGTACCTCTACCGTGCTCAGGACGCCGAGATCATTAACGCCAGCGCCGAGTACACCTCCCCCAGCGCCAACACCGCCGAGTTCAACATTGGCGTGCCGGCGGATGGCGAAGTGGTGTTCACCTACACCGTGCGCTATCGCTGGTAGACGGTAGGGCCGCCCGAACGTCAGGGGCCCTGGGCGCGCATGCGCGCCCAGGGCCCTCTCCGTTGGCGTTCGGGTCAGCGGGCCGGCAGGTCGACCGCGATGGACCGGTCGACGCGCAGGTCGGTCCGGTAGATGAGGCGCCCCGCGGCGGCCTCCGTCGGGGTCAGTCCTTCGCCCGCCGCCGGCCGCAGGCCGTTGCCCTCAATGGTCACCTGTAGGGGCAGGGCCACGGTGCCGGCCTGCTTTTGCACGCCCAGCGTGTAGCGAGCCCCCGCAACGGCCGCTTCCGGCAGGAGATACTCGAGCACCACCTCGCGACGCTCCCCCGGTGGGAGCACCAGGTAGGCGGTGAAGACGTCGCCATCCTGTTCCGTCAGCGCCTCGGCCGCCTCATCCCCTCCCGAGGAGGCCAGCAGGCGAGCCCCCGGAGGAGCGTAGACGCGCACATAGTCCCAGTAGCAGCCCCTGGTCATGTCGGCATAGACCGGCGAGTACTGGGTGGCCTGGTCGCACCCGGGGCGGCGGGCCGTGCTGAGGTTCTCGTAGGTCAACACCAGGCGTGCCCGAGGGCGGTCGCCGTCGAGGGTGACGGTATAGTCGATGCGCTGGGCCACGCTGGCCGTCACCTTGTTGAACCCCACGTTCGAGTCAACCACCAGGAGATAGTCGCCCTCCGGCCGGGCCAGGGCGCCCCCCCAGCCGTTGGCCAGGATGACGTCTTGCAGGGCCTCGTCGTGGGCGAAGGCCTGGATGTGGCGCTCGTCGAGGAGGGCGCGCGCCGTGGCCCCCAGGGTCAGCCAGTCGACGCCGCGCGGGTCGCCCATCAGGCGCTCGAGGGCGGCCCCTACGGCCAGGCCGATGACGTCCTTCCGCCCCGCCCACCAGGCGGACATCACCCGCGCCGTCCCCGCCGAGGCCCACTCGTGGGTGAAGAAGGGGAAGGGGGCCACGAACTCCTCGACGCCCTCCCCACCGATAAAGCGCACCCGCAGCGCGTAGGCGCCCCCCTTGGCCGAGACGCCCTCGGCCCTGCTGAGGGCCGCCGCCAGGAACGGCTCCCCGGCGGGGCCGCTCAGCGGCAGCGTCTGCACGGCCGCCTTCTGGCCGGCGGCGTCGCCCATATAGAGCGAGCGTTGGCCGTGGCTGGCGACCCCCTCGGCCAGCCCGTCGCCCGCGGCCAGGCCCTGTACCGCCCAGCCATCGGGCCGGCCGTCGCCGTCGGCATCCTCCTCGAACGAGCCGTTCTGCACGAGGTTGACTCCGGCGGCTGACAGCCTTTCCAGGCGGACGTCGTCAAACCACACCACGCCGACTCGGTCCGTGTAGAGGAGAGCGACCTCGACCTCGCTGAAGGCGCGGGTGGGCGTGATCACCTCGCCCGCGGTCAACAGCGCCTCGGCCGGCAGCCCCCACCCCTCGTGGAGACCCCTCTCCACGCCGCCCTTTTCCAGGCGCAGCCCGTCGGGCAGGTCCAGGGGCGCAAGCGCCTCGAGCAGTTGCGCGGCAGCATAGACGTCCACCGCCACAACGCCGCGGACGGGCACGTCGCGCTCCAGAGTATACAGCTCAGACACGGCCCGCGCCGAGGTAGGGAAGTCTGGCCACCAGTTCGCGTCACGCGTCACGAACAGGTCCAGGCCCATGTACTTGCGGAGGGCATCGGGCGGGTCGCCGTGTGGCTTGGTCCAGTTATCGATACTGTAAGAATCCTCCAGGGCAAAGCCTGCCGGGGCCCCATCGCGGAAGCGCAGGGTGCCCACCGAGGAGATAAAGCCGCCGGTAGCGCGCAGTTCGTCGCTGTTCTGGGCCAGGAGGAGCAAGGCCTGCTCGCCGGGCGCGTTCAGCGCGCCGCCCAAGCGCGGCAGAGCGGCCAGGCCGGCCCGCAGAAGCGGCAACGCCTGGCGCGCCTGTTCCCAGGGCCGGCGCAGGGCCGCGGGGAGGCCGGCGGGGCTGACCGCCTCCACCCGCTCGAGGGCTGCAGCGGTGCGAGAGGCGGCGGCCTCGAGCGCGGCGCGCTCCTCGCTCAGCCCCGCCAGGAGGCCGGGGAGTAGCTCAGCATCGGGCGGCGCGGCCTCGGCGAGCAGCGCGGCCACCCCCAGGAGGCCCTCCCCCGCCTCCGCCGCGGGAGAAGCGACCGCGCAGAGGGGGCCAACCGCGGGCAGCCAGGCAAGCCGGTCGGCGATGGCCAGGAAGGGGGCCAGGTCACCCCGCAAGCCGGCGACCTCCGCGTGCAGCCCTGGCACTGCGGCCCCGAGGGTGCGCAGGTCGCGCCCGCCTCCGCGCAGCGCGGCGACCTCGCGGGCCAGCCGGTAGCTGTGGATGGCGGCGCGCCCGGCGTGAATACCCAGATAGCCCCACACCGCCGCAGCCAGGGCGAACAGGGCGGCCAGGATGGCCAGCCGCCGCCGCATGCGGCGGGACGTATCAGATAGAGGCGCCACGGCGGGGGTCCTCCTGTCCAATCGTGAGAACGGCGTGCTGCGCGGGCGGGCAGCCACCTCCGCAATGCGCGGCCCGCGCCCTACGAGAGGGCGGCGGCCACGGCCGGAGCGTAGCGGGCCAGGTCGTCGCGCAGTTTGAGCAGGGCCAGGTCGTGCGCCTTGCTCTCAAGCATGACGTCGCAGGGGCGCATTCCGTCACCAAGGGCCACGAACTCGGCGAACTCGAACGGGTTGGCAAAGTCTCCGTGCTCCGTCCATGTGGGCACCTTCAGCCGGGTCACGGTACCCAGGCCCCGCGCCTCGCTGCGCGGCGTGCAAAAGTGCACCTTGGGCGTTACCCCGCTGGGCCAGGAGGCCAGCGATCTTTCCAGCGCCTCACGCATCGGCACGCCCTCGGGGTTGTGCACCCGGTGATGCAGCACGTCGAACACCAGCGGGATGCCGCAGGCCTCGTGTACCCGGGCGACGTCCGCGTGGCTGTAGCGCCGGCCATCGTTCTCCAGCACCAGGCGCCCGCGCACCGTCGTGGGCAGCGCCTCATAGCGGCGGGCGAAGCGCTGGAGCGCCGCGGGCGCGTCGCCATAGGCCCCGCCCGTGTGCACGACGATGGCTGCTTCAGGCGAGAGGTCCAGCGCGTCAAACACCGCCGCCGCCAGGGTCACCCAGCCGATAGAAAGAAAGGCCTGCTCGTCGTTCGGCGTGCTGAGGGCCACGCCGCTGTGGGCGTGGAACGACAGGCGCAGCCCCGCCGCATGGACTTCCTGGCCGAGGGCGTCCAGCGTCGCGCGTTGCCCGTCGCCGTGGCCCGCCGCCCAGGCCGTGGCCAGCGCATCCACCAGGCTCCCGTTGAGGCGGAACATCGTGATGCGCTGCGCAGCCAGGTAGCGCAGGGCATCGCGCAGGAAGGCGAGCTCCGTCCCCAGCGCGTCGGCCGGGGGGTCCGGCGCCCCCTGCAGAGTGGGCTCAGCGGGCAGGCCGTACAGGCGTGCGGGGCAACCCAACCTCATCTGGCCACCTCATCTGCCCAGGGACAGGAATGACGCGCACTGCTGGATTATAGGCGAGAGGACCTAGAGAGGTCAACGGCAGGATGCCTGGCCTGCCCAGCAAAAAGAGGGGCCGCGTGCGGCCCCTCATAGTATTCAACGAAAGACGAGCCAGGATCCGTCAGGACATATAGTCGCGCAACTGGCGGCTGCGGCTGGGATGGCGCAGGCGGTCCAGCGCCTCGTGCTCAATCTGGCGGATGCGCTCGCGGGTAAGGCCGAACTTGCGGCCGACTTCTTCCAGCGTGTAAGAGCGGCCATCCTGCAGCCCGAAGCGCAGCCGCAGGATGCGCGCCTCGCGCGGTGACAGCGTGGTCAGGACGTCTTCCAGCTTTTCCTTGAGCAGGTTATGGTAGGCCGTATCGGTCGGGGTTGGCGCTTCCTCATCGGGGATGAAGCTGCCCAGCTCGCTATCTTCCTCCTCCCCGACCGGCTTTTCCAGCGAGAGCGGCCGCTGCGACACCTTGAGCATCCACTGCACCTTGTTGGGTGGCAGCGAAAGCTCCTTGGCGATCTCTTCGGGCGTAGGCTGGCGCCCCCAGTCCTGTTCGAGCTGCTGGGCGATCTGGTATACCTTGCGGATGCTGTCACTCAGGTGGACGGGCAGGCGGATGACGCGGCCCTGGTCAGCCAACGCCCGGGTGATGGCCTGGCGGATCCACCAGGTGGCGTAGGTACTGAAGCGGTGCCCGCGGCGATAGTCGAACTTTTCCACGGCCTTGATGAGGCCCAGGTTGCCCTCCTGAATCAGGTCCAGGAAGGGCACGCCCTGGCCGAGGTATCGCTTGGCGATGCTGACGACCAGGCGGGTGTTGGCCCGGATCAGGTGCGAGCGAGACGCCTCGCCGCGATCCGCCACCAGGAACAGGGCGTCCTTTTCGTCCTCGCTCAGGTTGCCGTTCTGGCGCAGCCGCTCGCCGGCGTGGAGGCCCTCCTCCAGCTGGCGCGCCAGGGTGACCTCCTGCTCGGCCGTCAGCAGCGGGACCCTGGCCATCTCCTTGAGGTAGAGGCTGATGGTATCATCGCTGGCGATCTCAGAGAGGTCAAAAGTGGGGTCGGACGGCGCCTCGACCCCGCTGGAGGAGGAGGTAGAATCCTTCTCCTCCGCCTCCACAGGCTCCTCCTCGTCCTCGTCGCCCTTGTCATCACCGTAAAGGACCTGGATACCTTCCTCGCTGAGGAAGATGAACAGGTCCTCGAGCTGGTCCATGTTGTCCTCAACGTGAGGAAAGGCTTCCATGATGTCATCCAGGGTGAGGAAGCCTTGGGATTCTGCCTTGCTCAGCAGATCTTGAACTGCCTTGTTGTTTTTATCGTCTAGCATCTGACACCTACACCGTCAGGCAAGTTGAGAAGCGCTACCTGCAGAAAAATCCGCCGAGGCCGAGCCATCGGCGGATTGTGGGTAGTGGCTCTGTCGCGGGTAAGACTGCATCGATTGTCGTGCACGGCTGCAGCGACGCAGCCCTTGACCCACCCCGCGCGGCCCCAAAGAGCACCAATCGCTATGCTCTACAGCATTCTGCACGCATAGCATAACACGCAGGGCGCACTATGTCAAGTGCTTGCGGTCCGACGCCCTTGCTGCGGAGCGCTGACTCGCCCGAACACCGAGGCGCCTCGCCCGTGAGGTGCCCCTGCCCGGATGGCGCGAACCATCCGGAAATGTAACATAAAGGTGTGCAGAGTTCAACCCCCCCGCACCGATCCACGGCCGCTGCACGCCTTTGCGGGCCCTATCCCCCATGGTATAATCCTAGCAAGCCAAGTACCCCCAACGCGTCAGGAGGATCTCCCTGGACCAACTGGATCATGCCAAGCGTGTCGTGGATATCCTGTCAGCCAAGTTCGGGTCCGACATTCTGCTCTTGGACCTGCAGGGGCTGACCATTATCGCCGACTATTTTGTGATCGCCACCGGCGACAGCGTCCGCCAGCTGGACGCCATGGCCGAGGACCTGCGCAAGCAGCTCAAAGAAGAGCTCAGCCTGGTTCCCTTGGCGGTGGAAGGGACCGCCGCATCGGGCTGGGTGCTGATGGACTATGGCAGCATCGTCGTGCACCTGTTCTCCCCGGCCCAGCGTCAGCGTTACCGCCTCGAGGACCTCTGGGAGCAGGCGCGCACCATCGTGCGCATGGCCTAACGCCCCCCTTTCACGCCGGGTATCTGCCCGACGAGAGCCGCCCGCGCCAAGCGAGCGGCTCTCTGGCTTTGCCTCCGCGGCGGGCGGGTTCGCCTATTCCAGGATCCAGGGATCCGTGCTCCGCTCCCAGGCCACCAGCTCGTCCTCGGCGAAAAAGAGGGCGATCTCCTTTGCGGCAGTCTCCGGCCCGTCCGACCCGTGCACCAGGTTGCGGCCGATCTCCATGCCATAGTCGGCGCGGATGGTCCCCGGGGCCGCCTGCACCGGGTTGGTGGCCCCCATCGTGCTGCGAGCCGCCTCGATGGCCCGGTTCCCCTCCAGCACCATCACTACGACCGGCGCAGAGGTGATGTAGCGGATCAGCCCGGCAAAGAAGGGCTTGCCCTCGTGCACGCCGTAGTGGCGGCGGGCCAGCGCCTCGTCTATCTGCATGAACTTCATGCCCACGATCTTGAGGCCGCGCCGCTCGAACCTGGCGACGATCTCTCCGATCAGTCCGCGCTGTACCGCGTCCGGCTTGACGATGATGAGTGTGCGTTCCATGTGCTCTGTTTCTCCGTAGTCTTGATGGCAGGATGGCACGCCGCGCGGCGGTGCATGTGGCCAGCCGCGCGGGCGGATCCTTTCAGGCGGGATTACTGGGCCCCCGGCTCTCGCGGAAGCGTGCTTCGGTAAGCAGCTCGTGCAGTTCCGGGGTACGCGGGTACATGCGGTTCAGGAACTCGAGGTCGTCGATGGCCTGGGGGAGCAACAGGACGTCGTTCTCCACCAGCCAGCGGTATTGTGCGATGGCCTCGTACAGGCTACCGTCATCGCAGAGGCGCTGGGCAAGGTCGAGCCGCGCCTGGGCGTCCTCGGGGTGCTGGGCGACGTACTGGCGCTGCACGTCAATGAGGGACATGGCCTCCCAGGCCGCGCGCGGCGGGGCGGCGGGCTCTGGCTCGCGGGTTGCGGCCGGCTCGTCCGCCGGCCGTTCACCAGCGGGCGGTTCGCCCGCCAGCCGTTCGCCAGCGGCCGGTCGGCCCGCTGGCGGCACCTCTTCGCGCGCCGGGGGCCTCCTCCGGGCGCGCGGCGGCGGAGAGCCCGCCTCGGCCATGATCCGGTCGAGGCGTGGGGGCGCTGCCGGGTCGGCCGCGTCGGCCGCATCGGCATCGTCGAGAAGGTAGTCCAGGTCAAGCGGCGGGGCGTCGTCCTCGCGGAAGGGCAGCCGCGCGGCGCGGGGCGGCAGCGGAGAGCGCGACCCGAACAGGTCCTGGGCGGCGCTGTTGTCGGGATCGAGCGCCTGGGCCCGCTGCAGGAGGGCGCGTCCGTAGGCATCGCGGTCGGTGCCCAGCCATTCGTGGCCGAGGATCAGGGTGGCCTTCAGGCAGTTGGGCAGCTCGGTGAGCAGGCTCTGGCAGACGTCGGCGGCCTCTGCGCCGGCCTTGCCGCGCCACAGGGCCTCGGCCAGGCCCACGCGCAGGTCGTAGCGCCGCGGCTCCTCCCCCAGGAGGCCCCGATACTCCCACACGGCCAGGTCGTACAGGCGGCCGCGCGCATAGGCCCGCGCCAGCGCCGCCCTGCTGAGGGGCACGCGGCGCGGCACCTCCCCCTCAGAGAGCCCCCGCACCCGCAGGTAGCCCTGGCGCGCCTCGACGTCCCCCGGGGCCAGCTCGCAGGCCAGATGGTAGTGCCAGAGCGCCTCGCTCAGTTGGGAGCGCCGCTCGTGCGCGGCGCCCAGACCAACGTGGGCCTCGGCAGACTCGGGATCTGCCGCCAGCACCCGGTAGAACAGGTTGATGGCGTCATCGCGGCGGCCAAGGCGGGCCATGGCCTGGCCCAGGAGGCCATAGGTCGCCACGTGGCGCGGGAACGTATCCAGGATGCGGAAACAGATATCGCGGGCGTCGGCCGGCCGGCTAACCCGTAGCAGCCGCTCCGCCTCCGCATATTGACCTCGCAGGCTGAGGTCGACCATGTCGGCACTCCTGGAAATCGAGGGGGAAGGTTACAAGTGCGCGGAGCATTATGTACGGCGGCGGGCTGCCTGTCAACACGCGCCGGTCGGCCCGAACGCAGCGGGCCGGCCGCGGGGGCCACATGCGCCCCCGCACCACATGGCACCCGGCGGGCGCCCCCGAAGCCTGCGCAAGGCTACCGCCGGGCAGGCTCGCGGCCCAGTTTGTGGTCGGCGTCGAGGTCAAAGTCATAGTAGTTGCAGGTGAGCTCCTCACCCGCCGCGATGTCGCGCGCCGCCACGTTGGTGTACCCGGGGCCCTCACCGGCGGCCAGGTTGGGCTGGTCGGCGTGGTTCATGTGCTTGGCATGGTCACCGCAGAGCACCAGGCCGCGCTGGCCGTTGCGCAGGGTGGCGTAGCCGTACATGTCCAGAAAGGCGCGCGCGGGGGCGGGCAGGCTGGCCACGTCGGCATCGGCCACCCAGATATCCACTGTCTCGTCCAGCGCCCACACCAACTGCCCCTTGGCGATCGGCTCTCTGGCAAAGCAGCCGTACCCATGGATGGGGCTGAGCCCGATGGAGGCGGCGACACGTAGCATGGGGTCCTCCTCGCCTGGTCAGGGGTGGGGCCGCTGCTGAAGGGCCAGCAGGGCCAGGAACTCGAACACGACGGTAGCGGCCAGTAGGGCGGTGATGTCGGCCGGGTCATAGGGCGGGCAGAGCTCCACCACGTCCATGCCGACCAGGTGCAGATCACGTAGCCCCCGCACGAGCTGCAGAAGATGCTGGCTGGTCAGCCCGGCCACCTCAGGAGTGCCAACCCCGGGGGCAAAGGCGGGGTCGGCGGCGTCCAGATCGATCGACACGTACAGCGGGCGCTGGCCGATGGCGCTCCGCGCCTGGCGCACCACCTCGGGAATGCCCAGCGCCAGGCAGTCCTCGCAGGCGAACACCCGCGCCCCGAGGCGCGCCGGGGCCTGCAGATCGTCGGGGCCGCTCAGCGAGCCGCGCAGCCCGGCCACCACGTACGCCTCACGGTCGATCAGCCCCTCCTCGGCCGCCAGACGGAAGGGCGTGGCGTGGTCCACCGGCCCGGGCCAGGTGTCGGCATGGGCGTCCACGTGGAGCACGGCCAGCGGCCCGTAACGCCCGGCATGGGCGCGCAAGAGCGGCAGGGTGATGGTGTGATCCCCGCCGAGGGCGACGACGCGTGCCCCGCTGGACAGGATCGCCCCCACCTGCGCCGCCACCGAGCGCACGGTACCCTCGACGTCCCCCTGCCTGGTCTCCAGATCACCATAGTCAACCAGAGCGAGCCTCTCCAGCGGGGCCACCTGCAGGGCGCGGTGGTAGCCCCACAGGAGGAGGGAGGCTTCGCGGATCTTGCGGGGGCCCAGGCGCGCCCCGGCCCGGAAGCTGCTGGCCCCGCCGTCGAGGGGCACGCCGACGACGGCGACATCCACCCCCTCCAGCAGGCGCGTGGCCGGGCGACGCATGAACGAGGGGATCCCGGCGTAGGCCATCAGGTGCGCGCCATAGGCCGCGTTGGGGGGAACCTCGGTCATCGTTCCTCCTCGCCGGGAGCCTTGATGGCGGCCGCCAGCATGATGCCCTCGTACTGCCGGCCCGGGCGATCCGCCGGCTCTGAGGAGATCGTCATCGTGGCGCGCAAGAAGCCGAGGTCGCCCAACAGCGCCGCCAGGTCCCGCTCAAAGAGGCGCACGGCGAGGAAGCTGCGGTGCCCCACCGGGTAGGAGGCCGCCCCCCTCACGGCGGAGAGCACCAAGCGCCCCCCTGGGCGCAGATAGGCCAGCACGGCACACATGCACCGGCGCCACTCGTCGAGGTCGCCCGCCGCGGCCTCCAGGCAAAAGTTGGTCACCAAGAGGTCATAGGCGGCCGCCCCCTCTTCCAGCGGGCAGGGTGCCTTGGCGTCACAGCGAGAGACCCTGGTGACGCGCTGGCGCGTCAACGCCTCGCGCGCGGCGACGTCGGCGAGCTCGGCGGGCAAGCCCTCCAGGCGCAGGATGGCCCGGGTGATGTCTCGCCAGTCAAAGGCCTGGGGGTCGGCGGCCAGCCAGCGGCGCACCTCGCGGAGGTTGGCCTCCGAATAGTCGGTCAGGTGCATCGCCGATACGTGGGGGGCCGCGGCGATGGCGGCATAGAGGGTCGGCCCGCCGCCAAAGTCCAGCATGGTGGCCCCGGCGGGCACGTCGCGGAGCGCGCCCGTCAGGAAGCGTAACAGCGCCCGGTTTTCCGCGCCGATATCGGCATAGTACTCCTGAAGATAGGCGAGCGGCTCGAACAGGTCATAATCGCTGATGGCTTCCACGTCAGGCGCCCCACCCCTGGCTCTCGTAGGCGGCGATCACCAGGGCGCACACCGGCCGCCCGTGGCACGCGACGCCGGCTAACTCTGACTTGACCGGCCCATACGCGCACCCCCGCCTGGCCACCATCGACGCCAGCGTCGCCTCGATGTCCTCTTGTACCCGCTCGCGGTTTTCCCCGGTCAGCTCCACGAACAACCCTCGCCCGTCCGAGGGGTCCTGAGCCCAGCCCAGGCCCGCCCAGGCGGACTTGCCCACCCGTTCCTCTTGCTGGCGCGCCAGCACGACGTAGAGGCGGTGGCCATAGTCATCCGGCGGGGGGACGAAACGGCTCTTCTCGATCACGCTGTGCGGCGGGATGACGGACGAGAGGAAGAGGAGGTTATAGTCGGCCATCCCGGCGCTCGAGAGGGCCGCATCGAAGGCCGCCAGAGCCGTGGGGCCTTCGCCTGTGCCCACACTCACTTGTATGTGCACGATAGGCCTCCCTTCAGGCCACACACAATGCCCAGACCGCTGTCGCCCGTCTCGCGGCGGCTGCCGCCCGTCGACAGCGCCGTACCCGGCCGAGCCAGGCTCGGCGACCTCCCCCTTGGGGCGCGCAGGTTCTCGGTCGACAGTTGCGGGGCAGCCACCCGCAGCCACACGCCGCGCACTCAGCCCACTACGGGCGACGAGAGGCGGCGCGGCACAGCGCGTGGCGCAGGGCACTGGCAGGGGGCGCAAGGTCACCGCTGATCGGGGACAGGTGTTCGCTTGGCAGAGGCTTCCCACCCTCGTCAGGCAAACAGCCGTGCAGTAGCACGTTGGCGAGCCCGGTGTCCGTTGGGGATCCGCCAGGGGACCGGCGTACCTGGGCCCGCGAGCGCCACGGCTATGAGGTAGCCGGGCCTCATCGTCAAAGGCGATCAGCGCTGTGTGGCTGCCAACGCGCCTGGCGGCCTAGCGTCCGCCAGGAGATTCGGATGGGATTGGGGCAATTCCATAACCTGTTTATTGCACGAATCACCGCTCCTGTCAATGGGTTTGGCCAGGCAATCGGGAACGGCAGCCGGACAATCTCCTGCCACCCGTGCGCTACAGGCTCTTGACGGGCACCGCAGCTGACCTACAATCTGTGTACTGTCGAAGGGGAGTGCACTCCATGCTGGCCATGCTCTACGAATCCCTGCGGGGACGGGTACTGCGGGTGGGCCTGTGCTTCCTGACGTTCTTGGCGGTGGGAGGCGCGGTCGGCCTGCACCTGTCCGCGTCTGAGGCCATGGTGGCCCGCGCTCAGCAGGAGCTGAGCCGCGAGCACGCCTTCGGCTACGATATCCTCGTGCGGCCCGCCGGCAGCCGCAGCGAGCTGGAGCGCAGCGCGGGCCTCCTGGAGGCGAACCACCTGAACACCCTCGGCGGCGGCATCTCCTTCGCCCAGGTTGAGGCGATCGCCGCCCTCCCCGGCGTAGAGGTCGCCGCCCCGATCGCCAACCTCGGCACCTTCCGCCAACCGCTCTACATCTGGTTCGGCGAGTATGCGGGCCCCGGCGTCTACGCGGTCTCCTGCCGCACCGAGGAGCACTGGGGACCGCGCACTTATCGCGAGGAGTCGCTCACCTACCGCTACGTCGGCGACGACATCACCGCCCTGCGCCCCACCGACGAGGCGGAGTACGGCCTGACCCCCGGCATCTTGCCGCCGGTGTGCACTTATGCCTTTCCCGTCTCGCTGACGGCCATCGACCCGCAGCAGGAGGCCGCTCTGGTGGGCTTGCAGGACGGCGTCAGGGGCACCTACCCCACAGCGGACATGGCAGTGGAGCGCAACGCCTACCAGATGTCCACCGGGCAGCAGGTGCTCTACACCATACCGGCCCTGTTGCAGGCCAGCCAGCACATCTCGGTCACCCTGGTCAGCGAGCTGATCCCCCTCGCCTGGCCGGAGGGGACCGCCGGCGTGCGCGACATGCTGGGCCAGGGCGGGCCCGCGGCGCTGCCGCGGCAGGAGGCCATCGCCAGGGAGGTACTGGATGGGGCGACGGCCTATCAGACGTTACTGGCGGGCCTAGTGGGCCGCGGGGGCAAACGGTTCAACATCCCGCAGTTCAGTCGCTGGGGCGCGCCGGCCGCGGTGACGTACCGGCCCCACACGCCGCCCGTCACGCTGCCGCTGCCCGTCTACGAGGTCGCCGTCCTTGGCACCATCGGGCAAAGCGGCTCCAGCGACACGATGCCCGTCTACCGTCAGGTTGAGCCGCAACCGCTGAGCTTTGGCTTTATCTACTCGTTCATCGGCACCTATGATCCGGACCTGCTGGCCCTCAATGCGGACGCGCTGGCCCCACCCTCATTGTCCTACGCCCCGCCCCAGGCCTCGCTCAAGTACAACGCCAAGGGGGGGCCGGTGGCCGCCCAGGAAGTGATGCCCGGCCTGGAGCCTTACGGCTACCTGCTCCCGCCGCCCACCGTGTTGACCACCCTCGAGGCCGCCCGCGCCCTGGCCGGGGAGGAGGCCATCAGCGCGGTGCGGGTGCGCGTGGCCGGGGCCGAGGTCCTCTCAGCGCAGGCGTTGGAGAGGATCGGGGCCATCGCCGACCAGATCGCAGCCCAGACCGGGCTGGACGTCGACATCGTGGCGGGCGCAGCGCGGCGGCCCGTGCTCTTGTACGTCCCCGGCCATACCTCGGCCGACGGCGCGACGACGGTAGCGCCGCTGGGCTACGTCGAGGTGGACTGGCTGGCCAAGGACGCCGGTTTGGCCATAGTGGCGACGGTGGCCGGCACCACCGCCCGGCTGCGCGGCCTGCTCACCGCCCTGCTGGCCGCGCTGGTTGTGGCGGGCCTGCCGGGGCTGGTAGCCGGGCGGCGGCCGGACTATGCCCTGCTGCGCGCAGTCGGCTGGCGGCGGGGCTCCATCGTGGCCTACGCCCTCCTGGAGGGATTGGTCATCGGCGGGGGCGCCGGGCTGGCCGGGCTGGGGCTGGCCCTGGCGGCCGCCTCGCGGTATGCCCTGGGGAGGCTGAGCACCCAGGCCTGGCTGGCCATCCCACTGGCCGCGCTCCCCGCCCTGCTCGGGATGCTGGCGGCGTCGCTGCCCGTGGCCCGCGCCGAGGTGCCCGCGCGGGCGCCGCGGCGGCCGCGGATGCTCCTCCTGCGGGGCTGGTACTGGTGGGCGCCCTCCTGGGGCACAGCGGCCAGCTTCGCCGCAGCCCTGGCGGGCACCTTCCTGGTGATGGCCCTGCAGGGGGCTCTGGCCAACCTGCCCGCCCGCCTGCACGGCATCCCCCTGGGCAACTACCTGGGCGTGGCCCTGCGCGGCCCGCGCGATCTGATCGTCGTCGGAGCGCTGGTGGCCACGCTGCTCGCGACCGCCGGGGTGCGGCTGAGCAGCGCGTCGGCGCGCCGCCAGGAGGCTGGCCTGCTCATCTCCTTGGGCTGGCGCCGCCGGGCGGTGCTGCTGCACCTGGCGGCCGAGGGCCCCGTCCTGGCAGCAGCGGGGTGGATGCCCGGGGCGCTCCTTGGGGGGACCTACGCCATGCAGCAGTACAACGCCGACCTCGCCACTCAGGTGTGGACGGCGGGGATCGTGCTGGCGGGGCTTTTGCTGGCCGCCTCGTTGGCGGCGCTCTACCCGGCCTTTCTGGTCTCACGCACGTCGCCCGCCGACACGTCGCGCCCGGCCTAGCGCCGTGCCGGCCCCGCTACCACTACGCTGGGGAGATCGCCCATGGTAACGATCAACATCGTCGAAGCCCACGAGCTCTCCCGGGTGTTCCTGGGCAACGTGGAGGTGTGGGCCGTCAACGAGGTCACCCTCACCGTGCCGCGGGGCCAGTTCGTGGCCGTCCTGGGGCCCTCGCGCTCGGGCAAGTCCTCGCTCCTCAACCTCTTGGGGGCGCAGGAGGTGGCCTCGATGGGCCGCCTGGTCGTCGACGGCGTCAGCGTCACCAACCTGCGCGGCGACGAGCTGGCCGACTTTCGCCGGCAGCGCGTCGGCCACGTGGCCCAGGTGGCCCGCCTGATCCCCTCGCTCACGGTGTTGCGCAACGTCATGGTGCCCCTGCTCCCGTACCGGCGGGGGCTCCGGTTCGACCTGGAGACCCGTGCCCGCGAACTCCTCGACGCCCTCGACCTCGGCGCGCATGCCGCGCAGATGCCCGCCATGCTCTCGGAAGGGGAGGCGCAGCGCGTGGCCATCGCCCGCGCGCTGATCAACACCCCCCCGCTCCTGCTCCTTGATGAGCCCTTCATCAACCTCGGGCGGGGCGCAGACGGCGCCGTCCTCAACCTGCTGGACCGCCTCAACCGCGAGGCGGGGCTCTCCGTGATCCTGGCCACCCGCGAGCAGGGCGTCGCCGAGGTGGCCGACCGGGTGGTGCGCATGGACAAGGGCAGGCTCCTCGACTAGGCCGGCCCGGCCGGGTGGGTGGAACCTTACCTGCCGGCCGGGCGTCCACCATTCAGGCGACCACGAAACACCGAGCACGCCATGCCTGCCGCCCAGAAGGTGCCACCCGCGTGCACGTCATATGAGTCACCCGGCCAAGGGCGGGGTTGCCGTGCCCAGGAACAACATCGTCGTCGTGGCGCCCGTTCTGCTCCTCCATGGGATTGCCCCGGCAGTGGTCATCTGGGCCGTCATCTCGCTCTATCGCCGGGTGCGGAGCGGTGAGGAGCTCCTGCCTGCAATCCGCGACGCCCCGCGGACGGCTGACGCGCCCCGCTGGGCTCCTGGCCGGATGGCCGAGCCCCGCCCAAGCGACAAGGAGAAGGCCCCATGAGACGTCTACCCCGCTGGCTGGCCGCACTGACTCTGGCGACGACCCTGTCAGGCTGCCTGGTGGAGGTGCCACCGCCCGAGGAGACCGCCGCCCCCAGCCCGACCTACGAGGTGCGGCCGGCCGTCCGGCTGGTGGGCCGTGCCCGCTTTACGCTGAGCGTCCACCCGGCCGAGGCACGCGAGACCGACATCGGCGTTACAGACGCCCTCACCGGCGAGGCGCTGGGTGCCTTCACCGTGCCGGACGTCTACGTCCCGCACTATCACCCCGTCGAGCTCCACAACGGCAACCTGTACGTCATCCAGCGGCTTGGCGATACGGCCTCCCCCAACGCGAACTGGAGCGACGAGCTGTGGCGCTACCGCCCGGACGGGAGCGGCGAGCGGCTCTACGCGGCGCAGGGGATTGACTTTCGCGCCTCCCCCGGGGAGGAGCTCATCGCCATCCGCTACGGCGAGCAGGCCCTCGTAGTGATCGACGGCCAGGGCCGCACGGAGGCCACGCTCGACACGGCCGTACTCGGCCAGGGGATCCTCCCGGCCGCCGAGGAGGGCTGGAGGGCCAACCCGGTGGGCTGGTCGGCCGACGGGCGGACGCTGTGGCTGACGGCCACCTGGGGTCCGCGCCTGGAGGGGGTGCTGTGCGTGGCGGCCGAGGACTGGGCCGTGACGGGCTATGACCTGAGCGACCTGCCGGCCCACTTTGAGCACGACCTGAACCCTGCCACGGGGAGGCTGGCCTACAGCGACGCGCCGGCGCTCTTTGATGCCGATGCCGCCGAGGCCTTCCAAAGGAGCGGCCAGACGGTGACGTTGACCGTCCGCGACCTGGCCACCGGGCAGAGCGACGTGGTCGCCACGGCGGCCGGGCAGGGCTTCCGCCCCCGCTGGGTGGACGACGTCACCCTCGAGTATGACGACCCCGCCGCCAACCCCGACCTGGGGCAGCGCATCACGTCGATCGTGCCGCTCGGAGCGGGCGCCAGCCACTGAGGCCGCGGGCAGCCCTCCGCCGCGGAGCGCTTTGGTTTGACAGGCAGGCCCTACCTG
>JAAZBY010000335.1 GCA_012513595.1 Chloroflexota bacterium | reverse complement strand
GGGCGGCGATGCAGTCACGCAGGTCTCCCGGGGGCGGCAGGCCGAGTTCTTGGCGCAACACGCCGGAACTCCCCCCGTCGTCGGCCACCGTCACGATGGCCGTGATCCGGTCAGAGTACACCTTCAGGCCGCGGAGCAGGGTAGACAGGCCGTGCCCACCGCCGAGGGCCACGATGCTGGGCGGCAGGGGCGCGGCCACCTCGGGCGCTGTGCGGTCCAGCGCGAGAACGGTCTGCTGGCCCTGCGCGACATCCGCGGCCTCGCCTTTGGCCGCGCCGTGCTCCTCCGCCCGGCGTAGCCAGCCCAGCAGGCCCCAGGCCAGCAGGAGGTCGCCGCCCACCAGGAGCGCCCAAGCCACCGCACGCCCGGCCACTGACGGGAACCCGGCGGCCCCCGTCAGGGCCAACAGGCCGAGCATCCCAACGACGTGGGCCAGCAGCCCAACTCGCAGTGGTCGTCTGTAGTTCGGCGGCACGCCCCGACCCACGCGTCGGAGCGTCGCCAGGAAGCGCCTCACGTGCTGCAAACCCAGTTGCCCCCTGTGGTAGGCTGGCGGCTACGCCGGCGTCCGATGGAGAGGATTGCGAGGGATGAGGAGCAAGACCGACGCGTGCGCCAGTGGCCGGAACATGCCTGTAGCCGAACCTGGGCGTTCACCCGAACAGCATGGCCTCGGCAAACTCGGCCTGAAAGTCGGGACGGCCGGAGAGCTCCAGATACTCGGTGTGTTCGAGGACCGCTGACGTCTCGTGAAGGGCCGAGCGCGAAAGGAGCGCCATCTTGGCTCCTGAGCCCGCTGCGTTGCCCACCGGCGTGATCTCGGCGTTCGGAAAGCGCGGGATCAGGCCGATAGCCAGGGCGCTCTCCGGCCGGATGTAGTTGCCAAAGGCACCGGCGAGGTACACGTGCTTGACGTCGGCCTCCCCGACACCCAGTTCCTTCATCAGAATCTCGATGCCGGCCCGGATGGCCCCCTTGGCCAGCTGTAGCTCCCGCACGTCCCGCTGCGTGACGATGACGGGCCGCCCGCCGACCCCGGCCTCGGGGCGCACCAGATGGAAGCTCCTCTGCCTCCCCTCCTGGTGGATGCGCTCGGCGAGATCCTGCCCGTCCTGGTCGGCGGAAGAGTGCAGGGCACGCAACGACTCGGCGTCGCGCATCATGCCCGTCTCGTCAATGATGCCCGCCCGCAGCATGCCCGCCACCAGGTCGACCAGCCCCGACCCGCAGACGCCGCGCGCCGGCCCCTCGCCGATCACGTGATAGTCGACCCGGTGGTCGATGTGCACCGCGTCGATGGCGCCGTCGGCGGCGCGCATCCCGCAGCTCAGATGGGCTCCCTCAAAGGCTGGCCCGGCCGCCGTGGAACAGGTGATCAGCCGTTCGCGCGAACCGAGGGCCATCTCCCCGTTGGTGCCGATGTCGATGGCCAGGGCGGGCTCCGCGTGGGTGTGCAGGCTGGTAGCCAGCAGGACCCCGACGGTATCCGCGCCGACCCAGCCGGCGATGTTCGGCAGCGTCCAGACCACGCCGTCCGGGCAGACGTTCAGCCCCAGGTCTGCCGCGCGGAAGCGCCCCGCCCCGGTCAGTGCCGGCACGTACGGAGCGCGTGCCAGGGCCTCCGGTGCCACGCCCAGGAAGAGGTGGTGCATGGTGGTGTTGGCGACCACCGTCACCCCATAGACGTCGTCCGGCGTCGCGCCCACCTTGGTCGTCACCCGGGCGATGATGTCGCCCATGGCCCGCACGATGTCGCGGCGCAGGATGTCCAGGCCGTCTGGTTGCTCACTGGAAAAGCCGATGCGCGAGACGACGTCGTCTCCATAGCGCGTTTGCGGGTTCAGGAGAGAGGCCACGGCCAGCTGTTCACCGGTGCGCAGGTCCATCAGGTACCCGACGACCGTCGTGGTGCCGATGTCGAACGCCACCCCGAGGAGCGGCACCGGGTCGCCGCCCGGTACGATGCGCACGATGTCGCCATCGGCGACGATCACCTGGACGCGCCCACCATCCTGGCGCAGCGCTGCGGGCAGCTGCCGCACAGCCGCCAGCGTGGGTCGCAAGCCGGTCACTCCCTCCCTGGCCAGCGCGCGCTGCAGATTGTCGAGATCGGCAATCTGATCGCGCAGGGAGGCCTCGGGCACCTGGATTCGGTGGGCCGCCAGCCAGGGCTCGAACGCGGCCCCGCCCCGCACGCCATCGGCCAGGATGCTGACCTGGGCGATGCGCGACTCTTCGGGAACCACGACGGCCACATCGCCGACGATGACCGCCTGGCAGGCCAGCCGGTAACCGCGGGCCTGCTCTTCCGGCGTAAGCCTGGCCCGCTCCGTCTCAGTCAGCGGGGCCAGCCCTTCGGCAGCAATCACGCGGCACTTGCCGCAGGTGCCGCGCCCGCCGCAGACAGCCTCCACAGCCACGCCGGCTGCGCTGGCGGCCTGCAACAGGGTCTGGCCGGCCTCGACCTCTACCCTCACGCCCTGCGGCTGAAACTTGATCCTCATATCGGTACGTTCCTCATCGCCAGGCCACTATCACCGCCCGGAGCGGCGCTTCTCATACACGACCAGGTGAGACAGACCGAACACGTCCAGCGGGGTCCCTTCCAGAGCGTACGATACCGCGCAAATGCGGCGGCCCAGGGCCGGTGCCCTGGCCACGATGTTGTCGTACCCGGCAAAGATGCGTCGCTCCGCCACAAAGGTGCCCTCCAGGCCGGCGAACAGGGAGCGCAGGCCGGCACGGGTATAGGCGCGCACGTGCGGGCAGAGCCGGTCGCGCAGCCGGTTGGGCAGGTAGTTGACCAGGGGGATATTGCCAAAGTGGTAGCGCCCCCGCCAGAACACCCCGTGAGTCTCAAACGGGTACCAGCGGTTGGGCACAAAGACGACGATCCGCCCCCCGGGCTTGCTGACGCGCCAGGCCTCGCGGAGCGCGGCACGGTCGTCATCGACGTGCTCGAGCACCTCGTGCAAGAGCACCATGTCAAAGACGTCGTCCTGATAGGGCAACGCCTCCGCTGGCGCCTGGCGGATGTTCGGCAGGGTCTTGGAGGCCTCCGCCACCCGCTCGGCGTCGACGTCCACGCCGTGGACATCGTCGGAGAAGGCGCGCAGGCGCTGCACGTAGGCGCCCAGGCCGCAGCCCACGTCGAGCAGGCGTGCGCCCTCCAGCGGCACGTGAGCGCGGATCATGTTCAGGCGCCGCTCCTGGCCCGCCCGCCAGACGTAGGACGGATGGCCCAGGGTGATAGCCTTGTCGGGAGATACGCTTTCAACCATAGGCCATGATGATACCCGCAGCGGCGCCAGCGTGCAAAGCCACGCATATGCCGGGCCAGGCCCCAGAGAGAACCGCAGCAAGCCGGCCCTGGCGGACCCTGTACCGCGCAGAGGTAACGATTTGCATAGAACTGCCACATGGCTATTGACTCTATCGCTGCGCTGTGATAAGGTGTGTAAGGTTTTCAGGAGGTGCACAATGAGCAAGGTCATGGTGAGCATTACCCGGCAGCGCATCGTCGCGAGCGATGTCGCTGTCGTGCCCTGCTTAGGTGTGCCTGTCCATCATCCTGGCGGGCCGGACTGATCCCACCCGGCCACCAGCAGCCTCTCAGAGGCCACGGGCGCACTAAGCCCCGTGGCCTTTTTTCTGTTGCCTGCCGCGGGGCACGTCGGAACCTTTCAACACTCACTGCTCGATCGTATTGTGAGGTACCTGACCATGAATCACACCAACCGCGGCTACCGGGCCCTGCTGGGGCGCTATCTCGGGCCTTATCGAGGACGTGCGGTCCTGCTTGCGGCGCTGCTGTTCACCTCCACCGGGCTGCAGCTGGCCAACCCGCAACTCTTGCGCCGCTTCATCGACGGGGCCCAGGCTGGCCTGCCACTGCGCGTGCTCACTATCACCGCGGTGGTCTATCTGTCCGTCGCCTTGGTGCGCCGCGCGCTCGATATCGGCGCTGCCTACGTCGGCAATGACCTCGGCTGGCGCGCCACGAACGCCCTGCGCGGTGACCTGGCCGAGCACTGTCTGTCTCTCGACCTGCCCTTTCACAAGACGCACACGCCCGGGGCGCTCATCGAGCGGATCGACGGCGACGTGCTGGCCATGGCCAACTTTTTCTCGCAGTTCGTGGTGCGCATCATCGGCAGCGTCCTCCGGCTGGTTGGCGTCCTCGCCGTCCTCTATGTGGAGGACTGGCGCCTGGGCCTGAGCCTGACCGCCTTTTGCGCCGTGGCGCTAGGCGTCCTGATCGGCCTGCGCGGGCACGCCGTGGCCGCCTCGGCCGCCGAACGCGAGGAAAGCGCCAAGCTGTTCGGCTTCATCGAGGAGCGCCTGACCGGCCTGGAGGACATCCGTGCCAACGGCGCCGGCGCCTACGCCATGCGCCGCTTCTACGAGGTCTCACGACGCTTCTCGCAGGTCAGCCAGCAGGCCTGGATCAAGCGCTCGGTCTTCTGGCGCTCGTCCATGGGCCTGTTCAGCGTGGGCACGGCGCTGGCCTTCGCCCTGAGCGCGGCGCTGTACCTATCGGGCCGCGCAACCCTGGGCACCGCCTATCTGCTGACGAGCTACGTCTCGATGCTGTTCTACCCGATCGAGCTGCTGGCCCAGCAACTGCAGGACCTGCAAAAGGCAGGGGCCGGGCTCCACCGCGTTCAGGAGCTGCTGGGTACCAAGCGCGTCATCGTGGATGGCACGGTCTCGGCCCTGCCATCCGGGGCGCTCAGCGTCACCTTTCGGGATGTGTCTTTTGTCTATGAGGACGGCGACCAACAGGTCCTCTCGGGCCTCGACTTTCGCCTGGAGCCCGGCGCCAGCCTGGGGTTGCTGGGGCGCACCGGCTCCGGCAAGACGACGCTCAGCCGCCTGCTCTTCCGTTTGTACGACCCGAGCGGCGGGAGCATCCGCCTGGGTGGAACGGACCTGCGCGACCTGACTCTCGAGGCCCTGCGCACGAGGGTGGGCATGGTGACCCAGGACGTCCAGCTCTTCCAGGCCTCCGTGCGCGACAACCTGACCCTCTTTGACCCCGCGGTACCCGATGAGACCATCCTGGCGCTCATCGAGGACCTGGGGCTCGGGGAATGGCTGGCCCGCCTGCCCGACGGGCTCGACTCAGAGCTCTCCGCCGGCGGCGGGGGCCTATCGGCGGGGGAGGCCCAGCTGCTGGCCTTCGCCCGGGTGTTCCTGAAGGATCCGGGGCTGGTTATCCTGGACGAGCCCTCGTCTCGGCTCGACCCAGCCACCGAGCGGCTCATTGACCGCGCCATGATGCGCCTCGTGCGAGACCGCACGGCCATCATCATCGCGCACCGCCTTGGCACCGTCCACCGGGTGGACGAGATCATGGTCATGGAGGATGGCTGCATCCTCGAGCACGGGCCGCGCGCCCGCCTGGCCAATGACCCGAACTCCCGGTTCGCCGGCCTGTTGCGGACCGGCATGGAGGAATCGTTCGCGTGAAAAGCTTGCGCTACACCTGGGCGCTGATACGCTATCGCCCCGGGCTCTTTCTGCTGAACACTCTCTTGTGGGGACTGTTCCACCTCCTGCCGGTGGCAGCGGGGCTGGTCAGCAAGATGTTCTTTGACGTGCTCGCTGGCGAGGCGCACACCTCGCTGAGCATCTGGCACATAGTCGCCCTGATCGCTGCGGTCGGCATGAGCCGTCCCATCGCGTTCACGCTCGGCTTTCCTCCCTTTGTTCGCCTGTGGTTCACTCTCGAGGCGGTGCTGCGCAGCAACCTCTTGAACTGGACGATCCTGGGCCCCGGGACACATCTCCTGGCCGAGTCAGGCAGTGAGTCGGTCACGCGCTTCCGTGAGGACGTCGGCGACGTCAGTGACTACATCGAGGCCTGGGTAGACCTGATCGGCATCGTTCTGTTTGCTCTGGTCGCCCTGGGCATCATGCTCCGCATCGATGCCACCATCACGCTAGTGGTGGCTGCGCCGGTGCTGGGGATGGCCTGGGTCACCAGCCGCCTGGCCACGCGCCTGCGCCGCTACCGCCGGGCGCACCGCGAGGCGGCCAGCCGCGTGACCCGTTTCATCGGCGAGACTTTTGGCGCCTACCAGGCGGTCAAGGTGTCCTCAGCGGAGCGGCACGTGGCCCGCCGCTTCCGCGGACTCAACGAAGAGCGCCGGCACGCGGCCCTCAAGGACGTCCTGCTCGGCGAGTTGCTGGGCTCCATCAACTGGACGGTCGTGGACCTCTCGGTGAGCACGGTGCTGCTTCTGGCCGCCTCGGCCATGGAGAAGGGGCGCTTCACGGTGGGCGACTTTGCCCTGTTCATCAACTACCTGACCCAGATGACCGGCTATATGCGCTACTTTGGCGACATGATCGCCCGCCACAAGCGCACGCAGGTGTCGTACGAGCGGCTCGATTCGTTCCTGGCTGACGCGCCCACCGGCACACTGGTGGAGCACGCCCCCGTGTACCTTACCGGCGAGTTCCCCGAGGTGCCCCTTCCGGAGCGTCGGGAGGGCGAGCGCCTGGAGGCAGTGCAGGTGCGCAACCTGGGCTACCACTATGCCGGCTCTGACAAGGGGGTCGCCGGGATCGACCTGGACCTGCCGCGCGGCTCGTTCACGGTGATCACCGGGCGGATCGGCTCCGGCAAGACCACCTTGCTCAAGGTGCTCCTGGGGCTGCTGCCCGCCACGGAGGGGCAGGTCCTCTGGAACGGCGAGCAGGTGGCCGACCCGGCGACGTTCTTTGTGCCGCCGCGCAGCGCCTACACGCCGCAGGTACCGCTCCTGGTGAGCGAGCCCCTGCGCGACAACATCCTGATGGGCCTGCCGGAAAGCGACGGCCGCCTGGAGGAGGCGGTGCACCTGGCGGTGATGGAGCACGACGTCGCCACCATGGAGAAGGGTCTGGACACGGTGGTCGGCCCGCGCGGCGTGCGTTTGTCTGGCGGGCAGGCCCAGCGGGCTGCAGCGGCGCGCATGTTCGCCCGTCGACCCGATCTGCTCGTGTTCGATGACCTTTCCAGCCGGTTGGACGTGGACACCGAGCACACCCTCTGGGAGCGCCTGTTTGCCCACGCGAGCGAGCAGCAGCCCACCTGCCTGGTGGTTTCTCATCGCAGGGCTGCCTTGCGGCGGGCCGACCAGGTCATCGTGCTGAAGGACGGCCGCATCGCCTCGCGCGGGACTCTCGACGAGCTGCTGGTGACCTGCCCGGAGATGCAGGCCCTTTGGCAGGGGTATGCCAACGGTGAGGAGCTGCCTGCGGAGGCGGCGCCAAGCGAGGGCCCGCCCCAGGAGAAGGCGTTCGCGGCCGCGCCCGAACTGCGCTAGCATGGGTACATCACCGCGTGTGCAGTCTTGCGGGGAGGGCCGACATGTCGCCTGAGAACGTCCCAGTCATCGCCAGCACCAAGAACCCGCGCATCGTCGAGGCGCGCAAGCTGGACCAGCGCAAGCACCGCGAACGCCAGGGGCGCTTTCTCGTCGAGGGGTTGCAACTGATCCACATGGCCGAGCAGGCCGGGTGGCGGGCGCTGGAAGTGTTCTACTGCGAGGAGCTGCTGCGCACGCCCGCGGCGGCCGACCTGCTCGGCCGCCTGCGGGCTGACGGGGCAGAGGTGTTGCCCGTCTCGGCGCGCGTGCTCGAGTCGCTCGCCGAGCGGGACCTGTCGCAGGGGATGGTGGCCACCTTCCCGCTCTTCTCCAGTGACCTCACCGCCTTACAGCCGGGCGATCGGCGCCTGCTGCTGGTGCTCGACCGGCTCCAGGACCCCGGCAACCTGGGCACGCTGGTGCGCACGGCCGATGCCGTGGGCGCCTCGGCCGTGGTGCTCATCGAGCCGACCGTGGATCCTTTCCACCCCAAGGCGGTGCGCGCCACCATGGGGTCAATCTTCCACGTGCCGCTGATCCGCACGAGCGAGGTTCCCGCCCTGTTCGCGCTGCTGGAGGAGCTCGGGCTGCGCGCCGTAGCCGCCGACCCCTACCGGGGCATCCCCTGGGGGGAGGGGGTGTTGGACGGGGGCGTAGCGCTCGTGCTGGGGAACGAGGGGCGCGGCCTGTCGGACGACGTCCGTGACGGCGCGCGCGCCTGGGCACATCTGCCCATGGTGGGCCGGGCCGAGTCGCTCAACGTGGCCGAGGCGGGCAGCGTGCTGATGTACCTATGGCTGCGGGAGAACCTGGGGAAAGAAGGGTCGCCGCGCCGCTAGGGGCGGCGGGACGAGGGCAGAGCCCAGGCTCCGCAGAAGCCGCGGGCCGGTCGGGGAAGTCCGAGCAGCGGCTCCGCCCAGAGAAGGGTCTCCGGTCAAGGCTTAAGCGATCTCTTCCGGAGTAGCAGCATGCGGCCTCAAGTCGGCGCACGACAGGGCGCGCTCAGGCTCCGCCGTCTGGCGCGTGCCATGGCGCCAGTAGGCCTCGATCGGATTGGGTCAGGGACTCTGGCCCGACAGGTCGCCAACGGGCTGTAGACCCCCGGCCGGTGGCCGTGACGCCCCGGCTGTGGGCAGCCTACCGCGCGGCACACTAAGTAGAGAGTCTCCCCGGATGGCGCTCACCGGCCAGCCGTGGACAGAGCGAAGCCAAGTCCCGACGTGCGCCTGCTCCACCACCACGAGTAACAGGCCCCAGCAGGCCAGGACTTGCAGTTCACCGCGTTGGACAATCTGCTCGGCCGGCTCTGGGGGGCTTGGTCGGAGGGGCGAGCCCTCCGAAGGTGACGCGATCATGCTGCCGAAGGGGACGAGAAGGCAACAAGCCGGGGTGAGTTTGGTGGGCGCTGAAGCAGTGCGCTGTGCTCATCATAGCATCGATGAGATCGTGCCCTCAGGGATGTGGAACTACCCCCGGCCGCCGCCGGAAGAGGCGGGAATCCTGGCAGAACGGAGACCGCCACGTGCTGAAACGGCCAGGACCGCCGCCCTGCGGCACTCCGGACAGCGTGCGGCACAGTAGGTCTGGCGGTCGGATCAATGGCACCGCCTATGACGCCAGCGGGCGGTGCTCTGACCAACAGGGGCAGCGAGCGAGGAGAGCAGGGGCTCCCTGCCGTCCCTGCGGACAGTAGGGAGCCCCACGACGACCACTTGCTGACAGGCACTAGCGCGCCCAGTGCGGGTCGAACGCACAACCTACGGATTCGAAGTCCGGCACTCTATCCATTGAGCTATGGGCGCGTGCGCCCCACAGCAGCGGGGCACGGCCATGATCTTACCCCCGTCCGGCAGGGGCGCCAAATCGACCCTACTCCAGCGTCACAAAGACCGCGATCGTCCCCGTCCTCGTCGTCAGGCTTTCTAGAGCCTTGCCCACCACGGTGCCCACCTGGGGAGCCCCCGCGCGCATGACGTGCCCTGGCAGAGCCCCCGAGGCCAACAGGTCCCCGGGAGCGATCGCCCCCTCCAGCGTCTCGGCCCGCACCGTCCGATAGGCCCCCTGGGTCACGATGCCGACATATCCGCCCACAGGGATCGGCGTTTCGTCATCGCTCAGAAAGCCCTGCACCGGATCGTAGGCACAGTCCACCACCCCCAACACCGCGAGACTGGCCGCCCCTTGGGTGCGGCGCACCCCCGGCACCACGGGTTGCCCCGGCTCAGCCGGATCCATGCCCACCACCTCGACCAGTTCGCCCCGCCGCAGTTCCTCGGTCCCTAGGTTCCTGGCCACAGTCAGGCTGTAACCGCTTCGCCCACCAGCCACCTGCAGGGTACCTGCGATCCACACATCGCCGTCCACAACGACGTCCTCGTGGATGTGCGCCGACCCGGCCACCTCGATGCCCAGCTCGCCGCCAAAGTAGGCATCGTAGTGTCGGCCATCGAGGCTGGCAGCATACAGGGCGCGTTCCCCGCTGCTCACAAAGTAGCCGGCATAGTTCTTGGCGCTGGTGCCGCGCACGGCCACCCCGTTCACGCTGGCCCCCTCGACGCCGCTCCCAGTCGCCGAGGCCCCGTACACCCCGAGCGCCTCGCCGCGCCCCACCAGGGCGCCCCGCCCGGAAAAGTCGGGCACCCCCGTCACGCTGCCGGACTCGGCCCATACAGCGGCGTTGGCGCCGCTCTCCGCCCGCAGCGCGTGGCCCGCCACGGCGCGGAACTCCGCGGCATGGTCGGTCGCGTCCTGCCCGCCGCTAGAGGCAAGCAGGCCCTGGCCCTCCTCACTGTGCACCTCTGCGCCAACGCCAGACACAGCCTGGGCCCGCAGGGCCAGCCCATTGGCACTCAGGCCCGCCAGCGCCACGCCGTTGGTCGATTCCCCGCGCACGCCGTATCCGTTCGCTGAGGCCCCCGCCACGCCTGCTCGGGCCGCCGATGCCGTCTCTCCATACATGCCATGCCCGTTCAGGCTATAGCCGCGCACCCCGGTCGCGGCGGCAGCGGACGCCGTGGCCTCCGCGCTGCTCTCTCCGTACACGCCAACCCCGCTGGTGCTGGTAAAGTAGCCGCCATAGCCCTGCCCCTGCGTGGCGCCGACGTTCTCCCCAAACACGGCACGGCCGCTGTCACTAGTCCCATACACACCCGTGCCGCGCGGGCTACTGCCCCACAAGGCGCTGCCCACCCCGCTGTGGGTGGCGGCCAGGATGTCGCCCGAGGCGCCGCGCACGCTCACGTTCGGCAGCAGCCCGGCCGCATAGGGCACCGCCAGGATCTCCTGTCGTGGCGTCAGCGTCTCACCATCGACGTACACGGCCAACCACAGCGACCGTCCATCGAGAAGCGACTGGGCCACGTTGAGGGTCACCTCAAACGTTCCCTGGGCGGCCGCGACCTCCAGCGGGCCCGACTCCCACAGCCGGCTCCCACTGGTCCTGGCGCTGTACAGCGCAAACTGCATCGGGAACAGCCCAGTGAGGGGCTGGCCGAGCCTGTCGCTCAGCACCCCCTGATAGCCGACGGCCACCGTCCCCCCACCCGCCGAGGCCAGGGGTTCGTCACCACCCGGAACAGCCACCACCCCCGCAGGGGCCAGTAACGTTATCACCAGCGCCGCCGCCACCCATAGCCAGACCGCCCTTCCTCGCATGTCACCCTCCATGATGTGAGACCACTGGTCGGAGAAGGGACATCGCCACACGGCTAACGGCAGAAGAAAGAGACGGGGATACGAGCATCTGACCCGGCGCGCCGTCACGCGGTCAGCGGCGCGCGCGCAGATACTCCAGCGCTTGGTCGCGGTTGTGCACCAGGCCCTGCACCTGGGCCTCGCGGACTTTTTCGAGCATGGCACCAATGCGCGGCCCGGCAGAGGCGCCGAGCAGGGCCATCACGTCGTCGCCGCCGATCAGGCGGGGCGGGTCCACCGTCTGGGCGTGACGGTCAAACCAGGAGCGGACTAAGGCCAAGAACGCGGCGCTCACCCGGGCGGATCCACTCGCCTCCGCGCGAGCCATGGCCAGGAGGGCGCCCTCGACGCCGTCGTCGCCGTACCTGCGGAAGAAGCGATAGGTCTGCAGCGGCCCTGGCTCTGCGGCGCTCCGGTCCTGCCCCAGCGCGGCGGCTGCCGCCACCGCGCGCGACAGCAACCGCACCTCGCGGGTGCTCAGCCGCAACCGCATAGCGGCGGCGGCGGGGGCGTCGTGGTCCGCCAACAGGACGGCCAGTCTCACCAGCGCCGAGCGCCCCCTGCCCGGGGACACTTCCTCCTGCCAGCGCTCAGCCAGGCGCGGCGCCAGGTCAACCCAGAGATCGGGCTCCTCTCCGGCCGCCCACTCGTCTCGCCAGGTCTCCAGGCGGGCCAGGGCTGCGAGGGCCGCGCTCCAGTCCGCCGCGCGGGGTGCGGCCCCGTACAGGGTCCACACCACTCCCAGCCGGCCGGCCTGGGTCAGGCTGGGCGTGGCGCGCGGCAGGCCCAGGATCAGCATCCACTCGTCGCGCAGCCGTTCGGCCGACACGTCGGCCAAGGAGGGCGCCCAGGCACGGGCCAGGCCTTCCGTCTCCTCATCGGCGCAGAAGCCGAGCGCGCCGGCCAGGCGCACCAGGCGCAGGATGCGCAGGGGATCGTCAACAAAGGCATGGCGCGACGCGGCGCGCAGGGTGCGCGCTTCGAGGTCGCCCAGGCCGCCGGTGGGGTCCAGCAGGCCTCCCCAGCCCTCGCCGACGGGCAGGGCCATGGCGTTCACGGTAAAGTCGCGGGCGGCCAGGTCGGCGACGATGTCACCCGCGCGGAGCCCGGCAAAGTCGAACTGCTGGCGCCGGCCGCGGGTACGGCGCAGCACGCGGGCCACGTCGCGCTCGGCATCCATGAGCACGTAGGCCCCACCGATGTGGTCGGCCACGGCACGGGCCAACGCCGCCGCCCCGCCCTCGACGGCAAAGTCGAGGTCGTCGCTGTCGCGGCCGAGCAGGGCATCGCGGACGGTGCCGCCCACCAGGTACACACCCGTGCGCGCCGCCCGTACCCACTCGACCACCTCGCGGCGCAGGGGCACCCGGCCGAGCCACGCGTCGATGGCCCTGGCCAGGTCCGTACCCTTGGCCCGCTCGCCCGCCACCGGCTAGAGCCCCGCGCGGAGCATGGCCAGGTGCTGCAGGGCGATCACCGTCTTGGCGTCAGCGATCTCGCCGCGCTGCACCATCGCCAGGGCCTCGCCCAACGGGAAGCTACGGATCTCGATGTCCTCATCCTCCTCGGCCAGGCCGCCGCGCCCGGCCTCGGGCAGCGGCTCGACGCACTCGGCCAGGTAGATCCGCACGCGCTCGGAACAGGCCCCAGGGCTGAGGTAGGCCGTGGTCACGTGATGCAGGGCGCCCAGCTCCAGCCCGGCCTCCTCGAGCGCCTCGCGGCGGGCGGCCTCCTCCGGCGCGCCATCCTGGATGCCGGCGATCGTCTCCCACAGCCAGCCAGGGCCGCCCCGCAGGGTGGCGGGGTAGCGGAACTGGCGCACCAAGAGCACCCGTCCCGTGGCCGGCTCGTAGGGGAGCACGGCCACCGCATCCCCCCGCTCAAAGAGCAGCCGGGTGATGAGTGGGCTCATGGTGCCATCGAACCGCTCGTAGCGCAGGGAGACCCTGTCGACGGCAAAGAAATCGTCCAGCACGCGGTCGATGGCCTCCACCACCACCCGCTGCGGCCCCCGGCCGCCAGCCTCACCCATGTCTGCATCCTCTCGGCGCTTCTGACGGCGCGTGTTCTGATCCGCATAGGTAGCCGCGTAGCTCCCCGACCCCCCGTACCAGGAGCTCCGGGCGCACCTCGGCAAAGAACCCCTCGTCGGCACCATCCGCCAGCACGCCGACGGTCAGCGCGCCCACGCGGTGGCCGGCGGCGATATCCATAGGGTGGTCGCCACACATGGCCGCCTGGGCACCATCGACGCCGAGCATCTCCAGCGCGCTCAGCAGATGACGGGGGTCCGGCTTGACGTGGCGCACGTCGTCGCGCGTGAGGAGCACATCGTGCGCCAGGGGCTCGCGGGCCAGCACCCGCTCGACCGCCACGCGGCAGTTCCGCGTGACGATGCCGATCCCGACGCCGCGCCCGCGCAGATCGCCCAGGAGCTCTGCGGCTCCGGGCAGGGCCTCGGCCTCTTCGGCGCCCAGCAGCTCGACCTCCTCGATGGCCACGCGGGCCTCGCGGGCCAGGGCCTCGGCACGGTCGCCGTCGCGCGCGGCCAGCTCGCGGCGCGCGCGGTCGACCATCTCCAGGACGTAGAGGCCCTCGAGCGGCCCGAGCGGCACGCCGTGGGCCGTCAGCACCTCGCGCACGCGGGTGCGCATCAGGCCAAAGTCGACGCGCTGGCGCACCAGAGTGCCGTCAAAGTCGAACAGGAAGGCGCGCAGCGCCCCCAACCGATCGGCGATGCTCCGCTCGTCAGCCATCGGCGCCCACCGCATAGACGAGCACCCGACCGTTCTCGGCGTCGGCCACGTACAGCCAGCCGTCGGGGCCAAAGGTCATCCCGGTGGGCAGGTTCATCGACAAGAGATCGGTGCCGAACTGCCCCCAAGAGGCCACCAACGTACCCTCCGCGTCGAACTCCAGGACGCGGTAGCCCTCCGGATCGCTGGCCACCACGTGCCCCCGCGCGTCCACGGCCAGATAGGGCTTGTTGACGATCGAGGCGCTCTCCCAGGCATAGACCGTCCACTGCCGCACAAAGCGGAGTTGCCGGTCAAACACTTGGATGCGCTGGTTCCAGGTGTCGGCCACGTAGAGGTTGCCGTCCGCGTCCAGGGCCAGGCCCACCGGTTCTTGGAGCTGGCCCGCCTCAGACCCGGCGCCCCCGATCACGGCCAGCACCTCGCCCTGCGCGTCGTACTTGATGACGCGTTTGTTCCCCGTGTCAGACACGTACACATCGCCCTGCGCATCAACGACGATATCGCGCGGCCCGTAAAGGAGCGCGCCCGCCGCACTGTCTACCGTACTGCCAAAGATCCCCCAGGACCGCAGATACCTGCCCTGCGCATCAAAGACCTGCACGCGGTGGTTCCAGGTATCCGCCACGTAGACCTCGCCGTCCGGGCCCAGCGCCACGCCCCACGGCTCCGAGAGGCCGCCCGGGTCGCTGCCCGCATGGCCGATCACGCGCAGCAAAGCGCCCTGCGGGTCGAGCACCTGGATCGTGCTGGAGCCCCCGCAGGCCACGTACAGGTTCCCCGCGGCGTCAACGGCGACGTCCTTCGGAGACTGCAAGAGCCCGCTGCCGAGCACATTGGAGGCGGGCCGCTGCTGCCATCTTTCGACGTACTCGTCCCCAGGCAGGGGCTCCCCCAGCGCCAGGACCTCGGGCCCCATATCCCACAGTTGCGCGGCCACGTCGCGGCGCACGTACATGGCGAACTCGGCCACCAGGTACCAGTCGTCGACCGACCGCGGGTACTGGCGCCGCAGCACGACGTCGACGATCTCCTGGCGCTGCACCGGGTCACGCAGCCTGTCCCACACCTTCTTGGGGGTCATGTGGAAGTAGAAATCCTGATCGGGCCACCAGATCAGCCGGTACTGCCGGCGGTAGTAGCGGTTGCCCAGGAAGGCGCGGTTGGCCGCCTCGTTCTCCAGCCCCAGGATGACGACCTCGGCGTCAAACGGGGCGCCCGCCAGATTGCCGATGAACTGGCGGCGATCATAGTTGCGCAGGTACCACTCGAAGGGCCAGCTCGACTTGTCGTCGTAGGCCACCTTCAGGTGGAGGCCCCCCGTCAGCCGGCGCGACAGGTCCTCCAGCTCGTGGCTGACCATGACCGTGTCGGGCGTGCCATGGGCATAGACCAAGAACTCGGTGGCATAGTTGGCGTTGGTGAACGAGGCCCGCCAGGCGTCCCGCAGGGTAAAGCCGGCCAACACGATGAGCACCGACAGGGTCACCATGCGCAGGCCCTCGGCCCACGCCAACCGCGAAAGCAGCCTGACCACCAGCGCCGCCACACAGCCGAGCCCGGCCAGAAGCACCACAAAGCCCACCCAGGCCTGCTGGGCTGCCACGGTGGTGCCGGCCAGG
>JAAZBY010000334.1 GCA_012513595.1 Chloroflexota bacterium | reverse complement strand
CGACGGTGCGCTGCAGCTCCTCCCAGGCCGCCCAGATGTCCCAGATCCAGTGGCCCTCGGGCGGCTTCTCACCGTTCGGGTCGTTGTTGTCCATGGCCCACAGCGTCCAGGCGCTGCACCACGGCCGCTCGTTCTTGTTGCCGGTCTTGATCCAGTGGACCGGGTCGGCCAGGGGCACCAGGGTGCGGTCAAAGTCGTGCACTTCGACGTCGACCTCGTTGGCCATGATCATCTCGCGGCTCAGTTGGCGGTCCACCCCGCGGTAGATCATCTCGATGCCGACCGCCTTGTAATAGTCGATCAGCATCAGGTCGTGCGGGCCGGCGTTCTCGGAGAAATACATGAGGTCGATAAAGCTCACCCGCTCTTTGGAGCCATCGTTCCACAGGCGGTAGCCTTCGGCGTCGCGCTCCGTCAGCCCCAGGCCATCGAGGAGGGCATTGGCCTGGTCGGGGTCGTACTCCAGGTAAGCCTTGGCCAGCTTCTCATAGTAGAAGGGAGACGCGGCTGGCGGGCAGTACTGGCGGTTGTTCCCCAAGCCATCCTCGATCATCTCACGCATCTCGTCGCGGTTGGCCGCCAGCGACATGGCCACCCGAAAGTCCTTCTCGTTGAACAGGGCGCGCAGGCGCTTGTCTTTCGAGGTGAGGTTGAACAGCACACACCAGACCGGCGGGTACTCGAGCTCGAGCACCCAGTAGTCGCCCTGCTTCTCGCTCTGCACCAAGGCCGTATAGTTGGCGTGCGCGCTGATATAGTCGGCCTGGCAGTCGAGCTCGCCGTTCAGGGCCCACAGGAGGGCCACGTCGGCGGTGGCGCAGGTGCGCGAGGTCCACTTGTCGATGTACGGCAGCTGCTGGCCGGCCGTGTCAACCTCCCAGAAGTAGGGGTTGCGCCAGGCCACCACGAACTCGTCCGACTTGACGTTCATCAGCAACCAGGGCTGATGCACCGGGCGGTCTATGTTCATGGTGTAGTCGTTTTTCTCGATGTAGAGCTGCGTCCAGTCTTCCTTGTTCGCCGCCTTGACGGCCGCGGCCAGGGCCGTCGCGTCCGCATAGGTCTTGTGGAACTGCTTCATATAGTGGGCGGGTGTAGCGGTGATGTCCCGGATGACGCGGCCCTGCAGCGCAAAGAGGCCCTTGGGGTCGGCGAACTTGTAGATGACCGTAAAGTCATCGGGCGCCGAGAACTCGGCCGGGATGCGCTCCTGCCCGCGCACCGAGGAAAGGAACTCGGGCGGGGCGGGGGTCAGCTCCACGTTGAGGATCTCGTCCTCATAGAAGAAGCGAAAGTCCTCCGAGGTCATCGGCGTGCCGTCGGACCACTTGAGCCCCTTGCGCAGGTGGAAGGTGTACTCGCGGCCGTCGTCGGTGACCGACCAGGACTCGGCCATATACGGCTCGATGAGCATATCCAGATTGATGCGCAGGGTGCCGCGGGCCAGGTGCCCGGTGCGCAGCGCCGTGCCCTGGTGGGCATAGCGCCAGGTGCCGCCATAGTTCCCCACGCCGTCCAACCCTTCGATGACGAAGGGGTTCTCCGGCAGGCGCTCGTCGACGGGCGGCAGCTTGCCCGCGGCGACCTGCTCGGCCAGCATGGGGGCCTCTTTGAACTTGCTCGGCACGGCCGTGGGCGGCGCCGCGGTGGGGGCTGGTTGGGTGGGGGCAGGCTGCGTGGGGGCCACCGTCGGCGCGGCGGTCGGCGCCGCCGCGACCGGGGTGGCGACGGCCGCCGGCGTCGGCGTCGTCACCGTTACCCCGCAGGCGGCAGCGACCGTAGCGGCCGCGCTGAGCGCGGAAACCCGCAAGAAGTCACGTCTTGATAGCCGTTCCATGGCGAATGCTCCTTTGGCCCCACTGGGGGGCGCGAACCTACAGGCGAGGAACGTTCACCGACTATCGTCTCATGGCGCCGACGAACTGCCCTTCCCTCACCTCCTTGCGTGGCTGCTGGCTAGAGTCCACTGGCCCGGGCCGCTGGCCCGCTCAGGCCCCGCTCTCCGGCAGGCCGGGGCCGGCGTGGAGCTGCGCGAACTCGGCCGAGTGGTTGTCGATGCCGTATGCGGCGTTCTCCGG
The DNA here is from genome assembly GCA_012513595.1 of Chloroflexota bacterium. Next base: position 1,567 of record JAAZBY010000334.1, on the reverse strand, counting down.
CGTGATCGGGTAGCGGCGGGCCACCTCCGGGTCAGCCACGTAGGCGCGCAGGGCCGCCGGGTTGCTCATCGCCGCCACGGCGTCCTTCACGTCAGGCCGCTGCACGCCGGTGTCGCTCTGGTACAGGGCGATCCCCTGCGCCCCGGCCTCCAGCGAGGCCAGCGCCCGGCGCGCCAGCACCAGCGGGTTGACGCCGCGCGGGTTCACCTCCCCGCTCCACTCCCCGCCCTGCCGCGGCAGGCAGTTGCTCGACGCGTACACCGGGATGTGGTGCTCGGCGCCCAGGGCGATGTAGGGCGCGTCATCCCAGGCCTGGTACTCGGCCAGCCAGTGCAGCTCGCTGAGGGCCAGCTCGTCGATGAGCCCCTCCCGGCACCAGGTGCGCACGTCAAACCCGGCCACCAGGTTGCCCTCCAGCCCGTCGTTGGGCACCCGCACCTGGACGGGCACCGCCCGGAGCCAGCGCGCCCGGAAGGGGTCGAGCCTGGCCTTCAGTTCGCGCAGCAGTTCCGTCACCGCCTCGGCACGGAACCGGCACCAATCCAGGAACTCCTCCCGCTGGGCCAGGGTGAGGGCGCGGGCGTCTCGCCCGGTGCGCAGGCGGTAGGCGTTTACAAAGGCCGGATGATAGCGGACGGCCGGCGGCTGCCGGACAAAGTCGAGCTGCAGGCCGTCGACGCCGATATCGGCCGCCTCCATCAGGATGTCGATGCGCTCCTGGCGATGCTGGGGGATCGCGTAGCAGAGGCGCGAGGTATCCAGCCAGCCGTCCTTGCCCACCTCGCACCATTCGGGGTGGTTCTGGGCAAAGGCCGAGCGGTGCAGGGTGCCGGGGGAGTAGTGGCGGTTCATGCACAGCCGCCCGTAGAGAGTGATCCCCGTGGCCCGGGCGTGGCGCAACGCGGCGCGTAGCTGGCAGCGCTCTCGGTAGAGGGCCTCACTGGCGCGCTCGGCGGTGCTCAGGCCGGGCGGGTCGCTGCGCAGGCCGTGGCAGGTGGCGCCGGGCAGGTCCGAGTGGTAGGTGAGGACGCTGCGCCCCAAATCCCACACGACGTGGTCGATGCCGCAGGCCAGGTGGCCGTCGAGGCAGTCCTCGGCGTCGTGGCCCGAGGGGCTGCCGCAGGTGGGGTTGCGGTGCAGGAGCCAGCAACTCAGCTCCGAGATGCCCCACACAGTCCAGGGTGATACCGCCATGGGTTCCCTCCTCACTTGTTGGGGGCTGGGAGGCGCTAGTCGGGCGACGGGTGGTCGTACCAGGCGAGGATCTCGCGCAGCGAGTGAGCGATGTGCTCTGCCATGAGGTGTTCGGCCGCGTCATAGTCGCGGCGCAGGATGCTGGCAATGAGGTCGTCGTGCGACGCCCGTAGGCCGGCCCAGTCCCAGGCCGAATCCACGTGCAAAGGGCTCAACATGGTCATGATGATGGGGCCGGCGATCGGCTGCGCGGCCCGCATCAGGAACGGGTTCCCGCTGATCGTCCAGAGCGCCTCGTGAAAGGCCAGGTCGTGAAAGGCATAGGCGGAGCGGTCCTGCGCCTCGGCCAGGGCGTGGAACTCTTCCCCGTGGG
>JAAZBY010000333.1 GCA_012513595.1 Chloroflexota bacterium | reverse complement strand
CGATCGCATGCGAGTACATCCATGACCTGCTACCCACACCCACCTGAACAAACCGTCTCTTTGCCATCATGGTCCTTTCTGGAAATGCCATAGTCCCTCAGGCAACTTCGCCCCAGCCCACAGGGGGGAGATCAGGGCATTGCCCAGTCGCCCGTCATTGTACACGGGCTCAACCGCCCAGCCAAGTAGGGTACCGCTTCCCCTCCTCGTGCAGGCGGCTGGCATACAGAAAGCGGTACGTGTCGTGCATGTAGAACTGCGGAGCTGTCTTGTCGGGCAGGGCGTCCATCAGGCGCTCCACAATCGTCTCGGCCAGGGCGTTGTCGATCCCCTCGGCCACCTGATAGTCGTAGTAGATGGCCAGGTCGCGTGCGCCCGCAGGCACGATGTGCCGAATGCCGAACTCGGCCGGCCGCCGCTCTGCCGGGGCGTAACGCTCCAGCAGAAAGGTCCCCAGCGCCGCCGAGTGGATGCTGTCGGCGTGGGAATAGAGCAGGTTGACCGTGGCCTGGGCGTCCTCCATCGTCTCCCCGGGGAAGCCGAAGAAAAAGAAGACGTGATTCCAGATGCCGGCGGCGGCGCCCTCGCGCAACACCCGGCTCATCTCCGGCACGGTAGTGCCCTTGTGCATGGCGGCAGCCACCCGCGGGGAGGCCGTCTCCAGCCCGTACAGGAGCATCCGGCAGCCGCCGCGCGCCAGCAGCGCGAGGAGATCGCCGTCCAGCGTGCGCTCCATGCGCGCACAGGTCACCCAGTGCAGCCCCGCGTCGCGCTCGGCCAGCGCCGTGGCGATGCCGCGCAGGTTGCGGGGGGTGATCGCCTCATCGGCGAAAAAGATGTGCCGCGCGCCGTATCTGTCGCGCAGCGCCAGCATCTGCTGCACCACCTTCTCTGCCGAGGCCTGTACGAAGCGCTCGCCGACGCCATAGCCCACGTTGCAGAAGGCGCAGCGCCCGTGGTAGCAGCCCCTGGCCGTCAGGAGCGGCAACACGCGCTGCGGGGCAAGGTAACGGTCGAGGGGCAGACCGTCGAAATCCGGGAGGGGGGCGTCCTCCAGCGGCGGGGCCTCGCCGAGGGGCGTGGCCACCACGGTGCGCTCCTGACGGTAGAGCAGGTTGGGGACGGTGCTGAGCGGTGCGCCCGCCTCCAGGGCGCGGGCCAAGGCCAGGAGCGGCTCCTCCCCGGCAGAGACAACCGCGCTATCCACCAGGTCAAACAGCGCCGGCACTGCGACGATCGCCTCGCGGAGCATGGTGATGTGCGGGCCGCCCAGGGTGATGTGGGCCCGCAGCCCGTGTTCCCGCAGCAGGTGCGCCAGGGTAAGCGCAGCAAGGAACTGGCCCATGCTCGGCACCGAGATGCCCACCAGGTCAGGCCGCTCAGCCACCAGGGGATCGACCAGCCCGCGCCGAAACACCCGCGTGTAGGGATTCTCGCGGGCGCCCCGCGCCCCGGCCAGCAGGTGCGCGCTGATATCCTCGGGTATGCCGGAAGCGAGCGCCGAGAGCTCCACGCTGGACGGATAGTGCGGCAGCGAGGCCACCTGTAGCGCCGCCGTGATCGTTTCCATGGCCGGGCGGCTGCGGGCGCCATCGTAGAACGCCTCGCTGCGGATGACGTCCTTGGCCCCTTCCACCTGGGCGGCCAGGTCCGGCCCCTGGGCCAGGGCCCAGTCCACCAAATCCGCGGGCGGCCGGGGGCCGCGTCCACCGCGCCCCTGGCGGCGCCGGAGCTGGGCCAAGGCCCACTCCAGATGCTCGCGGGTCAGCAGGCGGTCGATGAACTCCAGGTTGAGGTCGCGCTGGACGACGTCCAGCCCTGCTGCCCGCAGATAGGCGGTCAGGAGCGGGGTGGCCAGGTGCGGCATCGTCGGCGTCCAGCTCGGAGGGAACAGCAGGAGTACTTTCATCACACGGTCCCCAGTAATCGGCGGCTCGCCATGGCTTAGTCGCCCAGCCAGGTCGGGAACGGGCTCCCGGCCTCGTGCAGGCGCGCCGCATACAGCAGGCGATACGTATCGTGCACGTAGAGCTGCGGGAACTCTTTGCGCGGCAGGACGTCCATCAACCGGCCGGCCACTTGCTCGGCCATCGCCTCATCCAGCCCGCGCCCCACGCGATAGCCAAAGGTGATGGCCAGGTCCTGCTGTGGCCCCTCCAGCACCTCCTCGATCCCGAACTCCTCGGGGTGCTGATGCGCCGGCGAGTGCCGCTCCAGCATGAAGGTGCCGTAGGCCGCCGAGTGAATGCAGTCGGCGTGCGCGTACAAAAAGTTCACCGTTTCCTGCGCGTCTTCCATCGTCTCGCCGGGAAAGCCAAAGAAGAAAAAGACGTGGTTCCAGATGCCGGCCGCGGCGCCCTCGCGCAAGACGCGGTCCATCTCTGCGATGGTGGTCCCTTTGCGCATGGCCGTGACGATGGGCGGGGAGGCAGTCTCCAGGCCGTAGAACAGCATGCGGCAGCCTGCGCGGCCGAGGCTCTGGAGGAGCGTGGCATCGATGGCCCGGTCCAGCCGGCCGTAGGCACCCCAGTGGAGCGGCGCGGCGCGCTCTTCGAGGAGCCCGGCCATGCCGCTCAGGTTGCGCGGGCTGATCGCCTCATCTGCGAACCAGACGTGCCGCGCGCCGTATCGCTCTTGCAGCGCGACCATGCGCTCCACGGTGGCCTCCGGGGTCAGCGCCTCCACCCGGCGCTCCCCGCCATAGCCGACGCTGCAAAAGGCGCAGCGCCCGTGGTAACAGCCCCGCGAGCTGATCAGGGGCAGGACCGGCTCCGGGATCAGGTAGCGGCCCAGCGGGAGCCCGCCAAAGTCGGGCGTGGGCAGTTCGGCCAGCGGCACGGCCGGGGCCAGGGCGTTGGCCACCACACGCCCGCCGTCCCGATAGATCAGGTTGGGCACGCCGGCCAGGCCAGCGCCCTTTTCCAGCGCCCGTACCAGTTCCCCAAGTGGGCGCTCACCATCGAACACGACAGCGCTGTCGATCAGGTCAAACAGCGCCGGGGCGCCCACCAGCTGCTCGCGCAGCATGGTGATGTGCGGGCCGCCGACGGTTATGTGCGCCCGGCAGCCGCGTGCCCTGAGCAGGTGCGCGACGGTGAGCCCGGCCACCAGCTGCCCCATGGTCGGGATCGAGATGCCCACTAGGTCGGCGTTCTCGGCCAGGAGCGTGTCGGCCACGATGGCGTCCAGCACCTGGTAGAACACGTTGGCCTGCGGGCCACGGGCCAAGCGCAGGACGTTGCTGCTGGAATCCTCGGGGAGGGGCGCGCTGTTGGCGGAGAGCTCGAGGCTGCCCGGGTAGAAGGGCAGGGCGATCAGTTGCAGGCTGCCCACCAACGTCTCCAGGGCGGCGCGGCCGCGCGGCCCGTCCCACAGGGCGGGGCTGCGGAACACGGCCTTGGCGTCATCCACCGTTTCGGCCAGCTGTTCGCCGATGCCGAGCGCCCAATCGATGGCGGCCTCGTCGGGCCGCGGCTGCCTGGCATGGCGCCCGGCCGCGCGGCTGCGGAAGCGCCGGCGCACGCTGCGTTGGGCCGCGCGCACCTGCTCCGCCGTCAGGAGGCGGTCCATCACCTCCAGGTTCAGGTCGTGCTGGGCCACCTCCACGCCCTGGGCGCGCAGGTAGGCCGTCAACATCGGCGTGGCCAGGTGCGGCATGCTGGGCGTCCAGCTGGGCGGAAAGAGGAGCAGCGCTTTCATCGGCAGTAGTGGCCCCCCCGCGGCCCCCTCGAGCAGGCGTGTGTGCGCCAACCAACAACTGGGAGGAGGCTTGCACCTCCTCCCAGTTTCTGCAGTCATCTGACCCCCTTGGGCCGCCACGGGCCCGCCGGGGAGAAGGGGCAGCCTACCGATACAGGTGGCAGCGCGCAAAGTGGCCGGCGCTGGTCTCCACCATCGGCGGATCCTCCACGTCGCACACGCCGCGCATGAACTGCGTGCAGCGCGGGTGGAACGGGCAGCCCGTCGGGATATTGTACGGGTCAGGCACGTTGCCCGAGATCGAGGCCAACCGCTCGCGCGACTTGCGGCCCACCCGCGGGATGGAGCGCAACAGGGCCTGGGTGTACGGGTGCTTGGCGTCGTAGAACAGCTCGTCGACGTTGCCGCCCTCGACCACCTTGCCCAGGTACATGACGATGACGTCCTTGGTCATCTGCGCGATCACGCCCAGGTTGTGGGTGATGAACATGATGGCCATGCCCAGCTCTTCCTGCAGGCTACGCATCAGCTGCAAGATCTGGGCCTCGGTGGTCACGTCCAGCGCCGTGGTCGGCTCGTCGGCGATCAAGAGCGACGGGTGGCACGACAGCGCCATGGCGATCATGCAGCGCTGCCGCATACCGCCAGAAAGCTCGTGCGGGAAGCGGTCCACCGTGCGCCGCGGCTGCGGCATGCCGACGCGCTCGAGCACCTCGATAGCGCTGTTGCGCGCCTCCTCTTTGGAGATGCGCTGATGCAACATGATGGCTTCCATGATCTGGCTGCCCACCGTGTGCACCGGGCTCAGCGAGGTCATCGG